>JALEPP010000159.1 GCA_022767075.1 Agathobacter sp.
ATTATTGTGGGACAATAGCTGGGGGAAGAGGCTCTTGCAGCGGTGGGAACTACCGGCTGTCTAATGTTTTTGGTAATCGGATTTGCTAATGGAATCGCTCAGGGATTTGGTGTCATGATTGCGCAGGCCTTTGGAGCAGGAAATCAAAAACAGCTTCGCCATTATGTGGCGTTAATTGTGATGCTTACGGTTGTGGTTTCCCTGGTACTTTCGCTTCCGACTACGATATTTTCTAAGAATTTATTACATCTTTTAAATGTTCCGGAGAATATCCTTGGTATGGCGGACAGCTACATTAAGGTGGTATTTGGCGGTTTGATTTTTACTATGGCCTATAACGTTGAGGCGGGAATTCTTAGAGGGGTAGGAGACAGTAAGACCCCTTTGTATTTCCTGTTGCTAGCCTCCGTTTTGAATATTATTTTAGATTTTGTATTGATTGTGTTTGTAAAAATGGGAACAGCCGGTGCAGCGTATGCCACTGTGATTGGACAGGGAGTATCTGCCATGCTGTGCTTTCTCTATATTCGTTTGAAATTTCCTCTTCTTCGTATTTCAAGGGAGGATTTTTACAGGGATGGACCGGCCTGTGTCCGCTTGCTGGCACTTGGTGTACCAATGGCTTTCAACTATTCCATTACAGCGGTTGGAACCATGATTTTACAGGCTGCCATCAATGTGTTTGGTTCTAGTGTGGTAGCTTCCTATACAGCAGCTTCGAAGATTATTAATTTAACCACTCAGACCATGCCTGCTCTTGGAACTACTGCCGCTACCTATTGTGGACAGAATTTGGGAGCAGGAGAGTATAAGAGAATCTACAAAGGAATGGTATGCGGAGGTATCCTGTGTGCAATCGTGGGAATTGGTGGTGCAGCCATCAGTCTGCTGTTAGAACCGGTAATGATTGGAATGTTTATCCCGAATCCCACTCCGGAGACATTGGGATATGCGCATATGTACCTGGTGAAGGCTTGTACCTGTATGGTTCCGTTAGCATGGATTTTCCTGTATCGTAGTGCCATGCAGGGGCTGAGCAAGGCACTTGTTCCGATGCTCTGTGGTGTGGTGGAGCTTGCCAGTCGATTTGCTGTGATTATGATTGTGTCAAAGCCTTTTGGTTACAATGGGGTATGCTGGACAGATCCTATCTGCTGGCTTGTAACGGGAGTGATGGTTTTGATTGCTTACTATATATGGGAGATAAAATTTAGAAAAACACATGTAAGCATGTAAATAAGGGGAACGAATGGAGAAGAGAGAACAACAAAACCAAAGATATGCCATGCACATTATTATCTGTGTGGTGATAATGATTGTTTCATTTATTTTTGTGCTGTTTCTGGTGCGAACAGAGAGTCATTATCGTCAAATGCAGCAGATAGATGAGTTTACGAAACAGACCAATAGTAGTACGGCTGCACATATTGAAGGCATTTTCTCAAGCAAACGAAAGGATATTGTAGCTCTGGTATCGGTATATGCAGATGGAGAAGAACCATTGACGGTAGATAGTGATCTGCTTAAAAAAATGGAAGAAAGCGAGATGTTTGATGTTGTTCGCTTTATTGATCAGGACGGAATCAGTTTTACCAGTAGTGGGGAAACTGCAGATGTCAGTGACCGCGAGTATTATTTGCGGGGAATGCAGGGAGAAACCGGGGTGTCCGGAGTCGTAGATTCCAGGTTCGAAAATCAGAATATTATCGCGTTTTATACCCCTGTTTCTTACCAGGGGAAAATCTATGGAGTCCTGATGGGGGGACTGCGTCAGGAATCTATCCAGAAAATCATGGACATTAGTTACTATAACATGGACATGGTAACGCTTCTTTTGGATAAGGATAATAACATTATTGCAAGCCATGGGGAGATCAACCATGAATTTGATTCCAAAAAGGATCAGAGAATTCAGGAATTAATGGATCGGTTGGAACGAAGAAATGCTTCGGTGGAAGGCTGGGATAATTTCAGTGTATTGATGAAAGCCGGAACTCTGGAATACCTGATCCCTATAGAAGGAACCGAATTTGTCCTTTATCAGGTATTTCCACAGGAGGTTATTACTCGGCTAGAGATGCAAAATACCAGGGATAAGGTGGTTTTTGCCTTTCTCATTGTTCTCATTGTGGGTACCTTGGGAAGTCGAATCCTGTATATTATCCATAAGAGAGAGGTTATCGACAGCAAAAATAAACAAAAGCTAAAAGCGATGGGACTGATGGAGTTTTTGACGGACGATTTTGTCTGTGTTATTGACGTGAATCTGGAGACAGAGATAGAAGAACAATTCCGTTTTACCGAAGGGGAAACACTGGAGGATTGGTCCGAAGGGGACTATCATTATCAGAATAGTGTAAGTAATTATGCTAACCAGGTGGTATGTGAGGAAGATCGAGACCGTTTTTTGCAGAGTACACAGCTTTCTTTTTTGAAGGAGATTTTATCCAAGCAGCACCTTTACCTGCTGGAATATGACGGGGTGATAGGTGGCGAAGTGAGAAGACTTCAAGGCAAATTCACCATCATATCATCGGATGAGAAAGAACAGCATCTGATAATCGGGGTTCGGGATATCACAGATATTGTACATGAGAATATCCGGAGAAAGACCAGTATGGACTTGATTGTATCAGCGGCAAGTACCGTATATCCGTTTATTTTGGAGGAAAATCTCACAAAGGATTACGCAAGAACCATCTATAATCACGGAATCGTCCGAAAAGGTGTCATAGAAGACAGACCATTGTCGGAAATGATTGCGGAGATAAAAGAGACCATGGTTTCGGAGGACGACTACAGACTGTTTGTAGAAAAGATGGGACTGTCTGCTCAGCTTACCTCCTTCTGGAACGGGGAAAGAGAGATTACCATTCAGATACGACAGCGAGGAGACGATGGGCTGGAGCACTGGATGGAAGTAAGAACCATCTTGATGGAGAATGAGGAATCCGACATTTGCAGCATTACCATGGTTCGCTGTATCGATGATGAGATTAGAATGACCTTGGATTTGCAGCAGGCTAAGGAGAGAGCAGAAAGCTCCAGTAGGGCAAAGAGTACATTCTTATTTAACATGTCCCATGACATCCGGACTCCGATGAATGCCATTATGGGCTTTTCTGCCATGGCGGAAAGGTATGTTGGGGATACGGATAGGGTGCGTGATTGTCTCAATAAGATCAATGTTTCCGGACAATACCTGTTAAGCTTGATTAACAACGTACTTGATATGGCTCGAATTGAAAGTGGTAAAATACAGCTGGATATGAAGGCATATTGCGTTCCTGAAACGATTCAGAAGATACCATGGATTTTCCAGGCGGATCTAAGAAGAAAAAATCTGGATTTTAAAATAGATCTTGATATTGAGGATACCATTTTGTTCTTTGATATGCTTCGCCTGAATCAGATTGAATTAAATCTCATCAGCAATGCCATCAAATATACGCCGGAGGGCGGAAGTATTGTGTACAGTATTAAACAGATTCGGCGGGAGAATGGTTTTGCTGTCATAAAGAGTACCGTGAAGGATTCTGGTATTGGAATGAGTCCGGAATTCTGCAAAAGGGTTTTCGATGCCTTTGAGAGGGAAAGTGAGACAGAGAATCAGACCTTTGGAACCGGTCTTGGACTTGCAATTGCCAAAGGACTTGTGGAGCAGATGGGCGGTATCATTACCGTGGATAGCACCCCGGGAGAGGGAACGGAATTTACTTTTATCTGTAATTACCGGATTGGAACCGAGGCTGATTTGACAGATAATCAAGATCTTGAGGCGAAGGATGTATGTCTATCAGGCAAACGGATTCTTGTGGTGGAGGATAATGCCTTAAACAGGGAAATCACCAGAGAATTGCTGGA
>JALEPP010000002.1 GCA_022767075.1 Agathobacter sp.
GAGTACTTAAGCAAGCTGGCATAGGGAGGAGAATTATCATGCAGACAAGCTGTGATTTTTGTGCATACAATGAATATGATGAAGAAGACGAAGAGTACTACTGCTCTGTAAATATGGATGAAGATGATATGGCTCGTTTTATGCAAAGCAGCTATAAGGAGTGTCCTTATTTCAGGAACGGTGACGAGTATAAGGTGGTAAGGCACCAGATGTAGAGTTCTATTCATTTTTTGATGGAAATACTACTGCATTTTTTGGAAAATTGTGATATATTAGGTCTGTTATTTTGTGAATGAAATGATAGATAAATGAAAGATGAATCATATTGAAAGATGAATCATATATAGAAGAGAGGCAAGTTATGAAAATCGGTTTTGATAATCAGAAGTATCTAACCATGCAGTCAGAACATATTCGCGAGAGAATCTCCCAGTTTGGGGATAAGCTTTACCTGGAATTCGGGGGTAAGCTTTTTGATGATTACCATGCATCTCGCGTCCTTCCGGGCTTTGCACCGGACAGTAAGCTACAGATGCTGCTTCAGCTGGCAGATCAGGCGGAACTCATTATTTCTATCAATGCAGCGGACATTGAAAGAAATAAGGTGCGTCATGATTTGGGAATCACTTATGATGAAGATGTGCTTCGATTAATTGGAGTATATCGCAGCAAAGGACTCTATGTCAGCAGCGTTGTTATCACAAGATATACGGGACAGGCTTCTATCCCTGCGTTCCAGGCAAAACTGGAAGCGGCTGATGTGAAGGTCTATTTTCACTACCCAATTGAAGGCTATCCAAATAATGTAAACCATATTGTCAGTGATGAAGGATACGGAAAAAATGATTATGTGGAGACCACAAGACCGTTGGTAATTGTAACAGCACCGGGACCGGGAAGTGGAAAAATGGCAACCTGTCTTTCACAGCTTTACCATGAGAACAAGCGCGGAGTGAAAGCCGGATATGCCAAATTTGAGACCTTCCCAATCTGGAACATTCCATTGAAGCATCCGGTAAACTTGGCGTACGAGGCTGCAACCGCAGACCTAAATGACGTCAACATGATTGACCCGTTCCATTTAGAGGCATATGGGGTCACCACAGTCAACTATAACCGCGACGTAGAGATTTACCCGGTTCTTGCAGCCATTTTTGAGGGAATCTACGGAGAATGTCCATACAAATCACCTACGGATATGGGTGTAAACATGGCCGGCAACTGTATCATTGACGATGATGCCTGTCAGGAGGCATCAAAACAGGAGATTATCCGTAGGTACTATCAGTCAATGAACCGCTTCGTTCATGATGAGGCCACCAAAGAAGAGGTTTACAAGCAGGAGCTTCTCATGCAGCAGGCGAAGATTACCGTAAACGATCGACCGGTAGTGCCGGCAGCAAAGGACAAAGCTCAGGCAACTGAGAATCCTGCAGTGGCATTGGAGCTTCCGGACGGAACCATCATCACCGGTAAGACTACAGATTTGCTTGGAGCAACCTCTGCAGCACTCTTAAATGCAGTTAAGGCATTAGGAGGAATCGCAGATTCCGTACATCTCATTTCGCCATATTACATTGAGCCAATTCAGGATCTTAAGACCAGACATCTTGGAAGCAAAAATCCAAGACTCCACACCGATGAGGTGCTGATTGCCCTCTCTATGTGTGCAGTAACGGATCCAAACGCCAGACTAGCGTTAGAGCAGCTTCCAAAATTGCAGGGATGTCAGCTTCACTCTACCGTGATCCTTTCTGAGGTAGACCAAAAGACCTTAAAGCATCTTGGAATTGATGTGACCACAGAAGCTGTTTACGGTAATCGCTCCAAATAATTTTGGTTCGAAACCGGAAAAAGATAGAAAAGTAAAACTCGTCACTTTCAGAAGGATGAATAGCATCTTATCCGGAAGGACGAGTTTTAATTTTGCCTGAATCATCCAGCATGGAATTTCTGAAAAACAGCATGATAAGTTTATGGAATCTTTAGAAAATGTCCGAAAAGTTCACGAAACACAGGTTGCGTTTCGCCCATAGATTTCATATAATAATGGTACTGTACAAAAGCAATAGTATGGAGGACATATGGATAATAACGAACAAAATAAGTTCGACGAGTTCCGTAAGAACTTTGATAATAATAACAACAATAACAATAACGGAAATAACAACAACGGTGACAAGAACGGGAAAAAGAACAATGGTCAGATGATCATGAGCTTTATCATGATTTCCCTGGTGGTTCTTTTCTTAGTATCCCTGTTCAGCAGTCGTTTCTCCCAGATGAGTTCAAAGGAGACCACTTATACCGAATTCTTGCAGCAGCTGGAAGCCGGCAATGTCAAGACGGTAACCTATGATTCCTATGAGATGGATTACACCCTGGTGGAGGACACAGCTCCTTATGAGGTAACCTACTATACCGGATATATCAATGATGCAGAAGTATTTGCCAGACTAAAGACAGAGAAGAACTCTGCCGGAGAAGCAATTGTGATTCAGGCAAAGGTTCCGGACAACACCGCAACCTGGCTGGTTAATATCTTAAGCTTTGTGATTCCACTTGTACTGGTTTGGGGCCTTTTTGGCTTCCTTATGCGTCGCATGGGCGGTGGTATGGGAGTGGGAAAAACCACTGCAAAGGTATATGTGGAGAAGACAACAGGAGTTACCTTCAAAGATGTAGCCGGACAGGACGAGGCAAAAGAGTCTCTTCAGGAGGTGGTAGACTTCCTACACAATCCTAAGAAATATGCAGAGATTGGAGCGAAGCTTCCAAAGGGTGCTCTCTTAGTGGGCCCTCCGGGAACCGGTAAGACTCTCCTTGCAAAAGCAGTAGCAGGTGAGGCAAAGGTGCCTTTCTTCTCTCTGGCAGGATCCGATTTCGTAGAAATGTTTGTAGGTGTGGGTGCGTCCCGCGTACGAGATTTGTTTAAGGAAGCCCAGAAAATGGCACCATGTATCATTTTCATTGATGAGATTGATGCAATCGGTAAGAGCCGCGACAGTCGTTACGGAGGTGGTAACGATGAGCGTGAGCAGACCTTGAACCAGCTTTTGGCAGAGATGGATGGATTTGATTCCTCCAAAGGTCTTTTGATTTTGGCAGCAACCAACCGCCCGGAGGTATTGGATAAAGCGCTGTTACGCCCGGGCCGTTTTGATAGACGTATTATCGTAGATCGTCCGGATTTAAAGGGCCGTCTGGAAACCCTAAAGGTACATTCCAAAGGAGTTCATATGGATGAGACCGTGGACCTGGATGCACTTGCTCTTGCAACTGCAGGACTGGTAGGCTCCGATCTCGCCAATATGATTAACGAGGCTGCCATTAACGCAGTAAAAAATGGCCGCAGATTTGTCAGCCAATCAGATCTTTTTGAAGCCTTCGAGCTTGTGGCAGTAGGTGGAAAAGAGAAAAAGGATAGAGCCATGAGCGATAAGGAGCGCAAGATTGTATCCTACCATGAGGTGGGTCACGCGCTGGTATCAGCCTTGCAGAAGAACTCTGAGCCGGTACAGAAGATCACCATTGTACCAAGAACCATGGGTGCCCTTGGATACACCCTTCAGACACCGGAAGAGGAGAAGTTCCTTGAGACGAAAGAAGAGCTTATTGCGAAAATCAACACCTTCATGGCTGGACGTGCAGCAGAGATGCTTGTGTTTGAATCTGCCACAAGTGGTGCTGCAAATGATATTGAGAATGCCACCAAGATTGCAAGAGCGATGGTTACCATGTATGGTATGAGCGATAAATTCGGAATGATGTGTCTTGCAACTGTTCAGAATCAATATTTGGATGGTGGAGCAGGTCTTATCTGTGGCGAGAAGACTGCCGGTGAGATTGATGATGAGGTGCTTCGAATCATCAACGAGGCGTACAGGGCTGCATATGACATGCTTCAGGAGAACAGAGAGATTCTGGATCGTATTTCCGAGTATCTCTACGAGAAGGAAACCATTACCGGAAAAGAGTTTATGAAAATGTTTCGGGAGATGAAGGGCTTGCCTGATCCTGAGGAAGAGAATACAAAGGGCGAGGCGTTAGAGGAGACGACGGTCGAAGCAATAGATGAAGCAGCGGAAGGCAGAGAAATCGTCCAGGGGGAATCACCGGTGGATGAGAATACCATGGCTGTGAAGTCAGAGGAAGCCTTCCAGGAGGAAGACACCAACTAGCTGGAAACCGGTCAGGAAGCCTCCGGCAGGGAAGACACCAGTCAGGAGGATTCCAATCAATAAGAAGAATAAATAGGACCAAGAAGCTGTCGCACCAGTACAATAGAAGAAATGGTGCGGCAGTTTTTTCGACAACCAGATAGAAGGAAGCCTATGAAGGACTTTGAAGAAGAATTAAAAAAGCTCCCGGATTGTCCGGGTGTCTATATCATGCATGATGACACCGACACCATAATTTACATTGGGAAAGCCGTAAGTCTCAGAAAACGGGTGAGACAGTATTTCCAGCCAAGTCATGACGAGGGAATAAAGAAGAAACAAATGGTGGAGAACATCGACCATTTTGAATATATGATTACCGATTCGGAGCTCGAAGCATTGGTATTGGAGTGTAACCTCATAAAGGAGCACACACCTAAGTACAATACCATGCTAAGAGACGACAAGACCTATCCCTATATCAAGGTAACCGGTGAAGATTATCCAAGGGTGATGATGGCCCGCCAGATGAAAAAGGATAAGTCCAAATACTTCGGTCCCTACACCAGCATAGGAGCAGTAAAGGATACCATTGAGCTTTTGAATAAGATCTATGGAATCAGAACCTGCAACCGCGTGCTTCCCAGGGACATTGGGAAGAACCGACCATGCCTCAATTATCATATCCATCAGTGCGATGCCCCGTGTCAGGGCTATGTATCCAAGGAAGAGTACACGGAGAAAATCCGCGGGGTTATGGAATTCCTTGGAGGAAGCTACCAGCCTGTGATGAATTATCTGCAGGGAAAAATGGAGGAAGCATCCGAGAATCTGGAGTTTGAAAAAGCCATTGAGTATCGGGAACTGTTAAACAGCGTATCCCAGATTGCCCAGAAACAGAAGATTACCAATACCGATGGGGAGGATAAGGACGTCATTGCCATGGCGGCAGACGATACCGATGCAGTCGTGCAGGTGTTTTTTGTGAGAAACGGAAAGCTCATCGGGAGGGATCACTTCCATCTCCATGTGGGGACGGAGGACAAAGAGACAGAGATTCTCACCGAATTTGTGAAGCAGTTCTACAGCGGAACCCCATTTATCCCAAGAGAAATCATGCTTCAGTCTCCGGTGGAGGATATGGAGATTTTAGAGCAGTGGCTCACAAAGAAAAGAGGAAAGAGAGTCTATCTTCGTGTCCCACAGAAGGGAATGAAAGAAAAGCTGGTAGATTTGGCGGCGAAAAATGCCATGCTGGTACTAAGTCAGGACAAGGAGAAGCTAAAGAGAGAAGAAGGCAGAACCATCGGAGCAGTAAAGGAAATCCAAGAGCTTCTCGGTTTGCAAGGGCTTATGCGCATGGAGGCCTACGACATTTCCAACATCAGCGGTTTCCAGGCAGTAGGCTCCATGGTGGTTTACGAAAAAGGAAAGCCAAAGCGAAGTGATTACCGAAAGTTCAGATTAAAAAATGTAGATGGACCAAACGATTACGCCTCAATGGAGGAGGTCTTAACCAGACGCTTCGTCCACGGAATGGAAAAAGAAGATGAGGGCTTTAGACGATTCCCGGATTTAATCATGATGGACGGTGGACGGGGACAGGTAAACATCTGTCTCAAGGTGCTGGAAAACCTAAGACTGAACATTCCTGTGTGCGGAATGGTGAAGGATGACCGCCACAGAACCAGAGGCTTGTATTTTAATAACGTGGAGATACCTATTGATACCCATTCAGAGGCCTTTAAGCTGATTACCAGGATTCAGGATGAGGCTCACCGCTTTGCCATCACCTATCACAAATCTCTTCGCTCCAAGGAGCAGGTACACTCAATCCTTGACGAGATACCGGGAATTGGACCTGCCAGAAGAAAAGCACTGATGCAGCATTTTGCATCGCTGGAGGAAGTGAAAAATGCAACGATTGAGCAGCTGGAGCAGGTCCCAACCATGAACAGAATAAGCGCAAGGCAGGTTTATGAATTTTTTCAAAAATCTGGGGAAAATGGACAAGTAAATGGCAATTCTGTGCTATAATGAGCGCAAGCGGGCATGTGAGAGCGAAGCTCTCACACAACGAAAAATATTTTATCAGGCGTAAAATCTTATACCACAGGCCTGGACACCAGATCAAACCTAGGAGGAGGATGCTATGACAGGTGGAGCAAGTTCAGTAAGTGTAAAGAAAATCGTGGAGTTAGAGGACCTTAAAAATTACACCCCGGATTTGGATTTAAAAAAGATTAAGATTAAGACTGCGGATGTGAACCGACCGGCATTGCAGCTCTGTGGATTTTTCCAGCATTTCGAACAGTCCAGAATCCAGATTATAGGAAATGTAGAGAACTCTTACATCGAATCCCTGACGGATGATGAAAAGAAAATCCGCTACAAAGAGATTCTAAAGTATGATATTCCTGCAATTGTATATTGTAGAGATATCGAGCCGGACAGCACGATGATTCAGCTGGCCAACGAGAACAACGTTCCGATCCTTGGAACAGGGCGTTCCACCTCGGAATTTATGGCGGAGCTGATTTATACCCTTGGCGAGCAGCTGGCTCCTTGTATCAGTGTCCACGGAGTACTGGTAGACGTCTATGGCGAGGGTGTCATGATTACCGGAGAAAGTGGAATCGGTAAATCAGAGGCAGCCTTGGAGCTGATTCGAAGAGGACATCGTCTGGTAACCGACGATGTGGTAGAGATTCGCAAGATTAATGAGCACACTCTGGTAGGTACCTCACCGGACATTACCCGCTATTTTATCGAGCTTAGAGGGATCGGAATTATTGACGTAAAGACCCTTTATGGTGTAGAGTGCGTTAAGGAAAAGCAGGAGATTGACCTGGTAATCAAGTTGGAGGACTGGAAGAAGGATGCGGATTACGACAGACTGGGACTGGAGGAGGAATACATCGAGTACCTGGGCAACAAGGTCGTATGTCATTCCTTACCAATCCGTCCGGGTCGTAACCTGGCCGTAATCTGTGAGACCGCCGCGGTTAACCACAGACAGAAAAAGATGGGCTACAATGCAGCTCAGGAGCTCTACCGCAGAGTCCAGGAGAATATCGTCAAAGGACGAAACGAAGAGGACGAGGATTAAGGACGAGGATTAAGATTGAAGGAGAAATACAAAAATGGCAACAACAAACGCATGGGCAAACTATCCGGAAGGAGAAAAGCGTGACACGGTAATGGCATTTGCCGAGGATTATCGTGGTTTTATCAGTAAGTGTAAGACGGAACGCGAGTGCACAGATTTTTTATATGAGAAGGCAATTCAGGAAGGCTTTGTAGATCTGCAGAAGTGCATTACAGATGGAAAGAAATTAAAGGCTGGAGACCGTGTTGTGGCAAATAACATGGGAAAAGGTCTTGCCATGTTTATTGTAGGAGAGAAAAAGCTAGAGGAAGGAATGAATATCCTTGGGGCTCATATCGACAGCCCAAGGATGGACTTGAAGCAGAATCCGGTCTATCAGGATCCATACTACAAGACAGAGTTTGTTTTATTTGACACGCATTATTACGGCGGAATCAAGAAGTATCAGTGGGTCACACTTCCCCTTGCACTTCACGGTGTCGTATGTAAAAAGGATGGGACCACCATTCCGGTAAATATCGGAGATCATCCGCAAGACCCGGTATTTGGGGTCAGTGATTTGCTGGTTCATCTATCCGCAGACCAGATGGAGAAGAAGGCAGCAAAGGTAATCGAAGGAGAGAGCCTTGACCTTTTGGTCGGAACCATTCCTACCTCAGAGGAAGATGAGAAAATCAAAGAAAAAGTAAAAGCCAACATCCTTTCTATTTTGGAAAAGGAATACCATATTGAAGAGGATGACTTTATTTCTGCAGAAATCGAAGTGGTGCCGGCCGGCGAGGCAAGGGACTACGGATTAGACAGAAGCATGATTATGGGATATGGACATGATGACAGAGTCTGTGCTTACCCATCCTTTATGGCCATGCTTCAAATGGAAAAACCGCAGTATACCAGCGTCTGCCTCCTGGTAGACAAAGAGGAGGTAGGCTCATCAGGAGCATCCGGAATGCAGTCCCACTTCTTTGAGGACTGTGTGGCAGAAATCACGGAGCTTATGGGAGAGTACTCAGACCTTAAGGTACGTCGCGCCATGAAGAATTCCAGAGTACTCTCATCAGATGTATCCGCAGCTATGGATCCACTTTATAACTCTGTCATGGAGATGAGAAACAGCGCATACTTTGGAAGAGGACTGGTATTTAACAAATATACCGGCTCCAAAGGAAAATACGGCTCTAATGACGCCAATGCAGAGTACGTAGCAAAGCTTCGCAAAATCATGGACGACAATGGAATTGCCTTCCAGACAGCAGAGCTTGGAAAAGTAGACCAGGGTGGCGGCGGAACCATCGCATACATCCTTGCAAATTATGGAATGAATGTAATTGACAGCGGTGTGCCGGTGCTCAACATGCATGCACCTTGGGAGATTATCAGTAAGGTGGACCTTTATGAAGCATATAGAGGCTACGTAGCCTTCTTAAAGGAAGCCTAGAAGTAACCGATGCAACAGTTGTAGTGCGAATCGCAGCACTAATCGTAGTCATAATCGCAGTAACAGTCATGGCGATAATCATAGCAATAATCAAAGCAATAATCAGAAAAGGCAGGACACAAAAAGCATGAGTGATAGGCAACAGGATTTTTTACAGGAACTGAATAAGGTACTGAAAGAGGAACAGATTCAGCTGCAAGAACCAATGAGTCGCCATACCACGTTTCGCGTAGGTGGACCTGCAGATATTTATGTGTTACCACAGATCAATCAGGTAAAAGAGGTGCTGCAGCTTTGCAGCACCTTTGACATACCTATATGCATCAAGGGAAATGGAAGCAACCTTTTGGTGGGAGATAAGGGAATCCGTGGAGTGGTGCTGGAACTGGGAAAGAACGCCGCAGACATATCCGTAGCCGGAAACCATATCACCGCAGAGGCAGGAGCAATCCTTGGATCCGTTGCGAAGAAAGCCCTTGAACAAAGCCTAACCGGTTTGGAGAGTGCGGCAGGAATCCCGGGTACCGTTGGCGGTGCGGTGGTGATGAATGCAGGAGCCTATGGTTGGGAGATGAAGGACAGTCTGGTGAAGGTAACGGTGCTCACCAGGGAGCTGGAGGTAAAGGAGCTTACCTCAGAAGAGCTTGCGTTATCGTATCGCCACAGCAATGTTTTGGACAATGGATATGTGGTTTTAAAAGCAGAGTTTGCATTGACCCCGGGTAACCAGGAGGAGATTCAGGCGGCAATGGAGGACTACAGACAACGTCGTCAGGACAAACAGCCCCTGAACTATCCAAGTGCCGGAAGTACCTTCAAGAGACCGGAAGGCAATTTTGCCGGAAAGCTTATCCAGGACGCAGGGCTTCGGGGTTTTCAGGTAGGAGGCGCCCAGGTGTCAGAAAAGCATTGTGGTTTTGTGGTGAACAAGGAGAACGCAACAGCGGCAGATATCATGAGTCTTATCAGTCAGGTTCAGGAAAAGGTGAGAGACCAGTTTGGCGTCATCTTGGAACCGGAGGTAAAGAGAATGGGGGAATTCTAGGATGAAGTATGTCATTGTAACGGGGATGAGTGGTGCAGGGAAAAGCACCGCCATGAAAATGATGGAGGATATGGGTTATTTCTGTGTAGATAACCTTCCAATTCCGCTTCTGGACAAGATGATTGAATTTTCCGATCACGCTACAAGCAATGAGCTCCAGAAGGTTGCCATAGGCATTGATGTCAGAAATGGTATGGAACT
The DNA here is from genome assembly GCA_022767075.1 of Agathobacter sp. Classification (GTDB taxonomy): domain Bacteria; phylum Bacillota; class Clostridia; order Lachnospirales; family Lachnospiraceae; genus Roseburia. The sequence goes on from JALEPP010000002.1 coordinate 9,954, forward strand.
GGAGGATATCAAGCCGGTTTTAGATTCCTTGAAGGAAAAGCAGGTATCCTTAGAGATTCTCTTTTTGGAGGCAGAGGATGAAGTGCTGGTAAAACGCTATAAGGAGACCAGGAGGAACCATCCCCTTGCAAAGGAGGAACGCCTAGATAAGGGCATTGCAAAGGAAAGAGCCCGTCTCAGCTATTTGAAAGCAAATGCAGATTACATCATTGATACCAGTCAGCTTTTGACCAGAGAGCTGAAGGCGGAGATGGAAAAAATCTTTATACATAATCAGCAGTACAAGAATTTGTTTGTTACGATTCTATCCTTTGGATACAAATACGGGATTCCATCGGATGCGGATCTGGTGTTTGATGTCCGCTTTTTGCCGAACCCATACTATGTGGAGGGGTTAAGGGCAAAGACAGGAAACGATTCGGAAATTCAGGAGTATGTGCTTCAGTTCGACGAGGCTCATACCTTTTTAGATAAATTGGAGGACATGATACAGTTTTTAATTCCCAACTACATTGCCGAGGGCAAAAGCCAGTTGGTAATCGCCGTGGGATGTACCGGAGGAAAGCACAGATCCGTTACCCTGGCCAATGAACTGTACAAGCGTCTGTCAAATACAAAAGATTACGGGCTTCGCATTGAGCACCGTGATATCACAAAGGATGCACAGAGAGGGAAATAACCCATGTCATTTTCAAGTGAAGTAAAACAGGAGTTGTTAAAGCAGTACAGCAAAGCGAGACATTGCCAGCTGGCAGAGCTTGCAGCCATCGTGGCCATGGAAGGACATATCGATGAAAATGGAAGTCTCTATATCTATACGGATAATTCTGCGGTAGTAGAGAAATACACCATGCTCATCAAAAAACTGTTTCAGTTGGATGTTACAAGAGCACTGACCAAGGAAGTAACAGAGAAGATTCTCACCGCTTTAAAGCTCACTGAGAATTTGGCCATAGCAAGCTTATTGGAGAGTGAGTACAGTCTGCAGGGGGTGGCAGTAAATGGACTTCTTTTACAAAACACCTGTTGCAAGAGAGCCTTTTTAAGAGGTGTCTTTTTAGCATCAGGCTCCATCAGCGATCCGAGAAAATCTTATCACTTTGAAATTGTATGTCACACAAAAGCCCAGGCAGAGCAAATTAAGGAAATCCTGGAGTTTTTTGAAGGCGAGCCTAAGATTGTACGCAGAAATCAAAGATATGTGCTATATCTCAAAGAGGGCTCTCAGATTGTAGACAGCCTAAATGTGATGGAGGCCTACGTGTCTTTGATGAATCTGGAAAATATCCGCATTGAAAAAGAGATGCGTAATTCCATTAACCGTCAGGTAAACTGTGAGACGGCCAATATTAACAAGACAGTAACTGCAGCAGTGAGACAGATACAGGATATTGAACTTATAAGGGACACAGGGGGACTGGAGAGACTTCCGGAGAACCTGTATGAGATGGCGGTGTGTCGTCTGGAAAATCCGGACACACCACTCAAGGATTTGGGACAACTATTAGATCCACCGGTGGGAAAGTCAGGGGTAAATCATCGACTTAGAAAGCTTTCCCAGCTGGCGGACCAGCTTCGGTTAGGAGAACAAATATGAGAGATAAAATGCTGTTTATTTTCAACCCTTTTTCCGGAAAAGGACTAATACGTTCGCACCTGGTAGATATATTGGATACCATGGTAAAAGCAGGCTTTGAAGTGACCACTTATGTCACGCAGTTCCAAGGGGATGCCACAGAAAAAATCATGGCAGAAGGTGCTCATTACGACAGAATTGTATGTAGTGGCGGAGATGGAACCCTAGATGAAGTGGTAACAGGAATGAAGCGCGCAGAACTACATGTTCCCCTGGGTTACATACCCGCAGGAAGTACCAACGATTTTGCCAATTCCCTTGGACTTCCCAATGATATGACAGAGGCGGCAAGGGTGGCGGTAGGAAATCGTCGCTTCCCATGTGATGTAGGAGACTTCAATGGCGATACATTTGTATATGTAGCAGCCTTTGGTCTATTTACAGAGGTATCCTACAAGACACCCCAGCAGATGAAGAACATCCTGGGACATGCCGCATATATTCTGGAAGGGGTAAAGCGTCTCAGCGATATTCAATCCTACAACCTTCAGGTCGAATGGGACCACAAGGTGATTCAGGATAAATTCATCTATGGAATGGTAACCAATTCCGTATCCGTAGGCGGATTCAAAGGAATTACGGGGCCGGACGTCAAATTGGACGATGGAGAATTTGAGGTGACGCTGATTCGAACACCCAAAAATCCGGTAGAACTCAATGAAATCTTAGC
>JALEPP010000007.1 GCA_022767075.1 Agathobacter sp.
CTTATAAATATGGACTTTATCACTATATTATGATATACTATCTGTATGAAAGATAAATACATTCACGCAAGAACTTGCGTATATAACATCAATTATCATATTGTTTGGTGTGTCAAATACCGAAGAAAGGTACTCACTCCACAAATCTGCGATAGATTGTATCGATTAGTACAAGAAATCGCTGCTGAAAAAGGTTTTACGGTTGTTGAGTGTAAAGTCGGTGAGAGCGACCATGTACATTGTTTTGTATCAGCACCACCAAAGATTTCAGTTACACAGATAGTAAAGTATCTGAAAGGTATTAGTGGTAACACACTACTAAAAGAGTTCCCGGAGATTAGAAAATCTCTATGGAATGGTCAGTTATGGAATGGCTCATATTTTTGTGAAACCATTGGTTCTACTTCTGAGGAAAATATCCTCAAATATATAGAAAGGCAAAAGAACTGTCAGTTATGAATAAAGCAATCAAGTACAGATTATATCCAACAACTGAACAGGCAACTATGTTTGCAAAGACCTTTGGCTGTTGCCGTAAGGTTTATAATCTGATGCTTGCGGACAAGATTGCATACTATAAAGCTAATGGTAAAATGCTAACTACCACTCCTGCCATGTATAAAAAAGATTATCCCTATCTCAAAGAAGTCGATAGTCTTGCTCTCGCTAATGAGCAGTTACATTTGCAGACAGCATATAAAAATTTCTTTAGAGATAAGAAAATAGGTTTTCCTAAGTTCAAATCGGCAAAGCATAGTAGAAAATCTTACACTACTAACAATCAGAAAGGAACAATAACTGTATTCGATAATGCAATTAAGTTTCCGAAGGTTGGTAGAGTAAAGGCTAAAATCCATAGGCAGCCATTAGATAACTGGAAAATAAAATCCGCCACTATTTCGCAAGATAGTGATGGCAAATTCTATGTTTCCGTACTTTTTGAGTATGAAAAAATAGTTACTTCCGTTGTTATATCAGATAATGTAATCGGGTTGGATTATAAATCTGATGGTCTGTATATGGATAGCAATGGTTATTGTCCTGAAGGGCATCATAAATACTACCGCCGGAACCAAGAAAAGTTGGCTCATGCACAGCGCAAGTTAAAACACATGACTATAGGCTCTAACAACTATAAGAAACAACAGCGCAAGATTGCCAAAATTCAAAAGCATACGTCAAATCAGAGATTAGATTATCTGCATAAACAAAGTACGAAGATAGCCAATTCGTATGATATTGTATGTGTCGAAACTCTTGATATGAAGGCTATGTCGAACAAAGGTTTTGGTAATGGTAAAGCAACTTTAGATAACGGATATGGAATGTTTCTAAATATGTTAGAGTACAAACTTGCTGATAGAGGTAAATACTTCATCAAAGTAGATAAGTGGTATCCATCATCGCAGCTTTGTAGTTGTTGTGGCAAACAGAAAAAACTTACGCTTGCTGATAGGATGTATAAATGTGATTGTGGTCTTGCTATAAATCGTGACCATAATGCAGCCATCAATATCAAAAATGAAGGTCTGCGCTTACTGAAATCGGCATAGATGAATATATGGTAGGCTAGGAACTAGCCGAACCTAACGCTTGTGGACACTGTGTAAGACTTAGTAATACCATTTCGTTTCGTATTAGCCAAGCAGTAGTGGTTGAAGCAAGAAGCTCGGTAACTTGTTACCGAGTAGTTCACCGAGCCGGGTGAGGTGTTCGAAAAAGAAACTCATTGTGTCAACCTCACCAAGAGCACCATTGAAGCAAATGCCCGTTTTTTCGAATCTGTGGAGGAGGTCCCTACACAGGCATACACCATGGGAATCCAGACCATTATGAAGGCTAAGAAAATTCTTGTGATTGTCAACGGCGCCGGAAAGGGAGAAATCGTTAAGAAGGCATTTTTCGGACCGGTTACGCCGGAGGTTCCTGCATCGATTCTACAGATGCATCCGGATGTGACAGTGATTGCAGATGAGACAGCCTGCGCCATGCTGGAGTAGGCATAACATATTGGGAGAAGAGAACGATGATTATAAAAAATGCGTATGTTTTTACGTTGGAACAGGGCTTTGTAAAACAGGACATCGTCATTGAAAACGGGTATTTTTCGGATCGTGATTGTGTACCCTTGGAGGGGGAAGTAGTCATTGATGCAAAGGAGGATTACCTGATTCCAGGATTGGTAGATGTGCACTTTCACGGGTGTGGAGGCTATGATTTTTCGGATGGCACAAAAGAAGCACTGGATGCTATGGGGAAATATGAGCTGCAAAACGGGATTACTGCAATCTGTCCGGCGGCCATGACTCTGTCAGAAGATATGCTGAAAGGAGTCTGTGAGAACGCTTTTGAATATGCGTCTGACAATCAGACCGGGACACGAGGCAGACAGGTGTCAAGGCTGTGTGGAATTCATCTGGAAGGACCTTTTATTGCAAAGGAAAAGAAGGGGGCACAAAATCCCGCATATATCAGGGAACCTGACATCTCGATGTTTCATCGACTTCAGGAAGCGGCTCACGGGCTGATTCGTCTGATTACCATCGCTCCGGAAACCGACCATGCCATGGAGTTCATTGGTGAACTGCACGGACAGGTTCATATCTCCCTGGGGCATACAGCCGGCGACTACGATACGGCATATGAGGCCTTTGGACTGGGGGCGGATCATGTGACCCATTGCTTCAATGCCATGCCCGGATTTACCCATCGTGCACCGGGAGTGATTGGCGCAGCTTTTGATACGACTCACGTGATGCCGGAGCTGATCTGTGACGGTGTACATGTGCATCCGTCAGCGGTGCGGGCGGCCTTTTCGCTGTTTGGTGCAGAAAGAATGATTCTAATCAGTGACAGTATGCGAGCTACCGGCATGTCAGATGGAGCATATACCCTTGGAGGATTAGGCGTTCAGGTAAAGGGAAATCGCGCCACCCTGGAGGATGGCACACTGGCAGGCTCGGTTACGAATCTTATGGATTGCATGAGAACGGCAGTGGACATGGGAATTCCCCTGGAGACAGCGGTACGCTGTGCGACCTATAATCCGGCCAAATCCATTGGGATAGAGGCGCTGTATGGGCGCATTGCAGTGGGAGCGTATGGTGACTGTGTCCTTTTATCCCGGACAGATCTGTCGGTGCAGAATGTCATTTTGGGAGGGGAACTGGTTACTTTGTGACAGGAAACACGATTCCCCCGTTATCCTCTTCCGTTGCAGGAGTAATGCCTATGTTGGAGGAGATACTCTCCATATAGGCATAGATACGATTTCGCTCTTGGACGGTGGAGGACATTCTTGTGACTCTTTCGGATTGTGTCCCCGGAACCATCTCAACGGTTACCTGCACATGGTCTGTGGTTCCGGTCAAATGAAGTTCTAAAAGCATGGTGTCAAGGGTATAGTCGTCAAACCAGAAATTTCCCAAGGAATAAATAATTGGTTTTCCATTGTAAAAGTCCATGCCCTGCAGGCAATGGGTATGTGCTCCAATCACTGCATCGGCACCTGCGTCAATATATTCTTTTGCGCCATCTGTTTGGGCTGCCTCCAGTATGGTTGAATGCTCTGCCCCCCAATGAGGGAGAGCAATCACGTAATCGGCATTGGCCTTGGCTTCTTTTATTTTCTCAATATAATCGGTATTGTCATAGCATCGGAATACCCCGCCAGAAGTCTCTGTTGCTTCCGGGGTCTTAATATTTTTTTCCGCTCGAGTTGCTGCAACGTATGCAATCTTATATCCATCCACGTCAACATATACCGGGGCGGAGGCCTCTTTTATGTCTGCTCCGGCTCCAACATAGGCAATTTCGGCTCCGCGAAGTGTAGCCAGTGTGTCAGCAAATGCCTCAGGACCAAAGTCGTATACATGATTATTGGCGAGACCGACAATATCTACCCCAAGCTCTTTTAAGATATTTACATTTTCCGGGGCGGCACAAAAGGTGTAGGCCTTCCCGGGAATAGGGGAACCTTGGTTGCTGTAGCAGAATTCATTATTGATCCACATGACATCAGCATCGTTCATTCGTTTTATGTATGCGGAATCAATACAGTTTGCAAGGTCATCCCCGGCTTCGTTATGGTAATAATCCATCACAACGTAGTTGTCCGCAAGACTTAAGTCACCGGCGAAAGCCAGGGTGATATCTAACGGTTGATTCTTGGCTTCAGTAGGGAGCTCTTCATATGCTTCTTCAGAACATTCCTGTGCAGAGGTTTCTGTCTGCTCAGTGAAATCTGGAATAGCTTTCGACTCGTCATGGGATTTGCATCCCATGAACATAAGTGAACTGATGAAAATTATTGTCAAAAACAATGATTTAGCTTTCATACGACATCTTCCTTTACTGTTAGTAGGCACATTGAAGTATAGCACAGAAAAGGAAAGTATTGTAGCTGATCAGGATAAGTGAAAAATTTGTTGTAAATAGTACTTTGGTCTTGATTTTATGAAAATAAACCTAATATAATAGTAATAAGTTGATTATGTTAGGAACGGAATAGAAAATCAGACTTGTAAGAGGAGAAGGATTATGAAGAAAAAATTATTTTTGCTAATGGCAGGGGTGCTATTATGTAGCAGTTTGTCAGGATGCGGTGAGGGTTCTATCCAACCAGATGATTATGTGACTAATGAGGGGTATGAGTCTGAGCTGACAGGTGACGCAAGTATAAAAGCAGATCCATCAAAAGCAATACCCGTTGAGGATATCAAGGTGGGAGTTTTATATATTTCAGATCCTGCTGAAGGAAGCGGATACTCCTATACTCATGATTTAGGAATTCAGGGAATGCAGAGTAATCTGGGATTGTCGGACGAACAGATTGAGCGCAAGATAGTAGATGATTCAGATGCAGAGGCAACAAAGGCTACAATCGAGGAATGTATCGCGGATGGTTGTAATGTGATTTTTACCACAAGCTGGGGATATATGGAGACAACGGCAGAGATGGCAGAGAAGTATCCAGATGTATATTTTTCACATGGTACAGGATACATGTCGAATGGTACGAATTTTAACAACTATTTCGGAAGAATCTATCAGGCAAGATATTTGAGTGGTATCGTGGCAGGGATGAACACAAAGAGCAATAAAATTGGCTACGTGGCAGCACAAGATACTTCTAACTCAGAGGTTACCGGAGGAATTGATGCTTTTGCAATAGGTGTGGAATCAGTAAATCCAAACGCAAAGATTTATGTGGTGGTTACAAACAGCTGGTATGATCCGGAAAAGGAAGAAGCGGGTGCAAAGAAGCTGTTGGACATGGGATGTGATGTTATGACCCAGCATTGTGACACCCCATATCCACTGACTTTAGCTCAGGAATACGGGGTATACGGAATTGGATATAATTCAGATATGAAAAAGGAAGTTCCAAAAGCATGTCTATGTAGTGTTATCTGGAATTGGAGTGCCTACTATACTTCAGCGGTTGATGCCATCATAGGAGGAACCTGGAATGGTGAAAATTATTATGGTGGAATGAATGAAGGGCTTGTAGAGATTACAGAATTAGCTTCCTTTTGTAAAGAAGGGACTCAGGAAAAAGTATCAGAGGCCTCGGGAGCAATCCTAAGTGGAAAATATAATGTGTTTGACGGAGAACTAAAAACAAATACAGGGGAAATCATTGGAGCTGAAGGTCAAACACTTGATGATGCTACGATAACAGGCGGTATTAACTGGTACTATCAAAATGTGATTCTGGTTGAGTAATAAGGGGGATAAGGATGAGATTAACAATTCAAAAGAAAATGCTTTTATGTTCTATATTGCCAATCAGTTTTTTGGGAATTATCATTGTTATTATGTCACTTACATTTTTAAAAGCTTCTATTATCAACCAGGTGGAGAGTTCTCTTCGTGGTACTGCGTCAACAACTCTGGCTGCTTATGATCAAAATTCAGGCTCTTATATAGTGGCACAAAATGGTGACGTATGGAAGGGTGGATATAATATTTCAAGTTCGGAGAAAATGCTTGATGCCATCAAGGAGAAATCTGGAATGGAGGTCACATTTATCTATGGAACAACAAGAATTATGACCTCCATTAAGGATAAAAATGGGGATAGAATTCTTGGAAGTCCTGTTGGGGCTAAGGTTGAGGAAATAGTGCTTAAAAATGGCCAGGAATATTTTAGTAAAAATGTATCTGTAGATGGGGAAATGTATTTTGGATACTATGTGCCCGTATTTCAGGGGCAGGATAGCAAAGAACCTGTGGGTATGGTTTTTGCTGGAGTAAATAAAAATAAAACACTGTATAGCGTTTTAGGGGTTGTGTTCTATATGATAGTTATTGTTTTGATAATAGCGATTATAGGCATACTTGGTGCAGGCATGATTTCCAATTCAATATCAAAGACGTTGAAATCTGAAATTATGAGTTTGGAGGAACTTGCTACAGGAAATCTGAATGTTCAACTGGGTAAAAAACATCTTCAGAGGAAAGATGAAGTGGGAGATTTGTCCAGAGCCATTGAGAAGCTACAATCTGATTTAAGAAGTGTAATTGGAGGAATCAGTGACAGTACGACCCTTTTGATTCGTTCATCAGATTCGCTGGAGCAGACATCTCATCAGACCTTTGCTAATATGGACTATGTTATGCAATCGGTAGATACAATTACATCAGGAGCAATCTCTCAGGCGCAGGATACAAAGAATGCATCTGATAATATTATTCACATGGGTAATCTCATAATCGACACCAGAAGCGAAGCTGACTTGTTGAATAAAACTGCGGATAATATGTTGGAGGTCAGCGATAAGACCAGTGTTACCATTGAGGAACTTAAGAAAATAAGCGAGGAGGTTGGAAGCTCGGTTGATATCATTGCAGAACTTACTGAGCAGACAAATGAATCTGCAAAGACGATTCGTGAGGCCGCAGAATTTATTTCTGAAATTGCCGATGAGACAAATCTTCTTTCGTTGAATGCAAGTATTGAGGCTGCAAGAGCTGGGGAGGCAGGAAAAGGATTTGCTGTTGTTGCAGATGAAATTCAGAAGCTTGCAGTACAATCAAACGAAGCTAGTAGCAGAATTGATAAAATAGTTAACACGCTTATTGTAGACGCAGAACAAGTTGTGAATGCAATGGAGCAAATGCAGTCTGTTATCAGTAAGCAGAATCAATATATTAATAGTACAGAGAAATCTGTGAGTGAAGTCATGGACGAAATAAATGTATCCATCCAAAAGATTAGAAATATTGAAAGAAGAACGCAGGAACTTGAAATTGCAAGAAAAGAGATGGTGGGAATGATTGCTGGTTTATCAGATATTGCAGATTGTAATGTGACAAATACACAGGAGACCAGCAAAGTGATAACTGATGTCTCAGAGCGCTTTAAAGAAGTGGAACAGTCAGCAGCAAATCTTAGAGGAACGGCTGATATCCTAGAAGAGAACATGAAGAAATTTAAGATATAAACAATCCCACAGGCTATTTTAATGGTAATAGGATAAGGGAATTTGCTCATAAAAAACCGCAAGCTCGTTTTATATAGTATATGCGAGACTGGAATCATTTGCTGTGTGGCAACCTTGATTTTTTGTGCACGTCAGCCTATAATTTAGTAAAGTACTCGGAAAGAAGGTGTGCAGATATGTTTCGGTTTACAGAAGACTGCCTCATTGGGGTTGAACAATTAGATCGGGAGCATGAGCATTTGTTTGAACTCATTAATTCTATTTTGGAGATGATACATAACCAATATGTTTCGGACCGATATTCCCAGATTAAAGGGCTCCTTCAGGAGCTGGATGATTATGCAGAGCAGCATTTCACCCATGAAGAAGCGTATATGGAGAAAATACTAGATCCTGAGTTGATTATCCAGCGCTCACAGCATATGGTATTTCGCGATAAGGTCCGTGAATGGGAGTTTAAGGATATTGATGAATTCCAGGAACAGGTTGATACACTTAAGGAGATGATGCTGTTTCTTGCGGAATGGCTTTATCAACACATTATCGGCAGTGATACCATGATCGGAAAGCTTCCGCCTCTGGAGGAGTGGATGGTGAAGGAAGATATCTGTCAGTTCTCGGAGGAATACCTTGTTGGAAATGAGTTGATTGACAACGAGCATAAAGAACTGTTTCGACTGATTGGCAAGGCGAACACTATGGTTCGGGAGGGAATTGATGCTTCCCGGTGTGATGAGGTTATGGATATTCTGGCGGAGCTGAAGGAATATACAGAATTCCATTTTTCTGACGAAGAGGAATACATGGAAAGTATCCATTATGAAGGCTTGGAGGCTCAAAAGCGTGCCCATGCAGCTTTCGTGTATAAAATCACCAATATTAAAAAAGAAGAGATTGAAAAGCAACCACAGGAATATATGCAAAGTCTTGTGGAATATCTCTTAGGATGGCTGATTAATCATATCCTATACACGGACAAAAAGATTCCAACATAAATAAACATTTGTGCAATATATACAAGATTGACTTGAACTATTTTGTTTTTTCGTATATTCTTAATATATAATGTAAAATATATGGGAGAATATATTGTTGGGAGGTAAAAAAATGGAACGATTAAAGGACAAAGTAGTAATTGTAACGGGTTCAACAAGTGGAATTGGTATCGGTATTGCCAGACTTTGTGCAAAGGAAGCCGCACAGGTTGTCATTACCGGACGTAATGTGGAGAGAGGACAGAAGGTCGTAGATGAAATTACCGCAGAAGGTGGAAGTGCTTGGTTCCATGCATTTGATTTGACCAATAAGGAGTCCATGCATGCATTGATTACGGATGTAGCAGAGAAATATGGTCGTATTGATGTGTTAATTAATAACGCAGCAGGAATGGGAATGAAGGATGGACGTGTCGATGAGATTACCCTTGAGGAATTCAATGCAGTAGTTGCGACAGACTTAGGTGGAACCTTTAACATGATTAAGGAAGTATTGCCATTCCTTCTGAAAAATGAAAAGGGTGGAAGCATTATCAATATCGGTTCCATGGCCAGTGCAGGAGGAGATCTTGGAACGCTAGCCTATGCTTGCGCGAAGTCCGGAGTTGATAAGCTCACCGAATATGTTGCATGTATGTATGGACCAAGCGGAGTTCGTTGTAACTGTGTTCGCCCGGGTCTTATTGTAACACCACAGAATGAAGCAAGAATTCCAGATGCACTTAAGGAAATATTCCATTCCAATATTCTTGGCAAACGCTATGGTAATCCGGAGGATATCGGACACTTATGCGTATACCTTGCCAGTGATGAGTCAGACTACATGAATGGACAGGTGCTTACCTGCGATGGAGGTCTTAACTCACACACACCAACAGTTGCACAGTTTAGATTAATGTCAGGACGTACCTGGTAATTGGTTATTTGAGACCAATGCCATTGGAGACAGGGAATAGAAGACAACAGGCTTGTGATATTGCACTTTAGCGGTATCACAAGCTATTTTTTTGTAGATAAGATTTCAATTTCATAGTATACTTATTGGAATGGAGACAAAGATCATTTACTATACAGATGAATTAAATGATGAATTTTCAACGGCACAGATAAAGCCTCGAAAAATTGATGGGAGCTATCCCTATGTGAAAAATTCACCCGTAGAAAAGGCGGCCCATTTTCTTTTGTACGATGTATTGGCCCGTCCAATCGGTCGATTGATGATGAAAATTATCTATCATCACAAAATTGTCAATCGAAAGGCAATAAAGGAGGTTGGGAAGAGGGGCTACTTTTTGTATGGAAACCATACCAATGTAGGTGCAGATCCCTTTGTACCCAGTTATGTGACGTACCCGGCATGTCCCTATGTGATTGTCCACCCTAACAATATTTCCATGCCTGTGGCAGGGAAGCTTGTTGAACACCTTGGGGCATTGCCACTCCCGGATGACAAGGATGCCATGAAGCATTTTAGGGAGGCAATCCATTATCGAATCAAAAATGGCAGCCCGGTGGTCATTTATCCGGAGGCACATATCTGGCCGTACTATACGGATATTCGCCCGTTTAAGGATACCTCCTTTCACTATCCGGTGGATTTACAGGCTCCGGTGTTCTGTTTTACCAACACCTATCAAAAAAAGAGGTTTGGGATAGGGGTAAAAATGGTGACCTACGTGGATGGACCGTTTTATCCTGTCCCTGTAAATGCAGATGGAAGTAAAAACAGCCCAAAGGCTCAGAGAAAAGAGCTGCGAGACCGGGTGTATGGAGTGATGAAGGAGAGGGCTAAGCAAAACACGGTGACATTAGTGACCTATATCAAGAAGGAAGATCATGATTAATATACTTTTTTCAGGAAATAAGGGAGTATTCGACGGAGTACTGACCTGTATGCTTTCTATTTTGAAAAGAACAACAACCACAGAGCCGTTCCATTTTTATATTTATACGATGGATGTGTCTCATTTGAAGCCGGAATATCTGCCAATTTCAAGGGAAGCCTGTGATTTTTTGCAACAGGTAGCAAAGGAGTATAACACGGAAAATGTGGTAGAGCGGGTGGACGTAACAAAGCTCTATGAAAGAGAGTTCTCAGGATGTCCCAACGAGCAGTGCTACTGTTCCCCATACACGTTGCTTCGACTTTTTGCGGACCTGCTGGATAACACTCCGGACAAGCTTTTGTATCTGGATATTGATGTGATGTTCAATAAGGATATTACACTTTTATATCATCAGGATGTGACGGATTACGAGTATGCAGCCGCAAGGGATCACTACGGCAAATATTTGCTGAATCCAAACTACATCAATGCCGGAGTGCTTTTATTTAACATGAAGCGCATGAAGGAGACCGGACTCCTTGAGAAGGCCAGAGAATTGATCAAGACCAAAAAGCTGTTGTTTGCAGACCAGGATGCTATCTATCGAAGCACTACCGCCAAGAAGATGCTTCCGCAGAAGTTCAACGATCAGAAATTTTTACATAAGAAGAGTACGGTGGTAAGGCATTTTTCTAAGAGACTGTTCTACCTTCCATATCCCCACACGGATAATATCAAGCAGTGGAGGGTTAGCGACATACACCGTATTTTCCACTACTACAGCTTTGATGAGGAGTTATTCGAGTACATTTATTTGAAGAAAAAATATGAGAGGGAAATTGAGGGAAAATAAAATGGGAAGAGCAATTGTACCAATCTTTTTTGCATGTGACGAAGAATTTGTAAAATATATGCTTGTGACCATTCGCTCCGTTATGGAGAATGCGTCGGACGGACAGGATTACAGAATCTATGTGCTTAATACATCCATTAGCGATGCGCGAAAGAAGCAGGTAACGGATCAGGTGTCTGAGGATTCCAGATTTACTGTGGAATTCGTGAATGTTACTCCATACTTAGACGAGCTTAAGGAGAAGCTGCCACTTCGGGACTATTATTCGTTAACCACCTATTATCGCCTGTTTATTCCAAATCTTTATCCGGAGTATAACAAGGTGATCTATCTGGATAGTGATGTGGTGGTGAAAGGGGATATCTATGAGCTATATACCACAGAGCTTGAGGGCTTTTATGTAGGTGCTGTAAGTGACCAGCTGGTGACACAGTTAGATGTATTTGGACGATACGTGGAGCAGGTGCTTGGAGTAAAGAGGAATGAGTACTTTAATGCCGGAGTTCTTTTGATGAATTGTCAGGCTCTTCGGGATACTGATTTTCTGGAACGTTTTATTGAGCTTGTGAATACCTATACCTTTGTGGTGGCACAGGATCAGGATTATCTGAATGTTATCTGTAAGAAAAAGGTGCAGTGGCTCCCTGTAAGGTGGAATACGGAAGCAAGCAGTGAGATCGAGATTCCGGAGGAGGAAATCTGTCTGATTCACTACAACATGACTGCGAAGCCGTGGAAGTACGACGATTGTGTCCTTGGAAAATATTTCTGGAAATATGCAGAAAAGACAAAGGTGTTGGAAGAGATTCTTCGTGTAAAAGAAAGTATTTCCAAAGAAGATATTGAATTGGATGAGGAGACCTCAGTACAGCTACTTAAGATATGTGAGGAAGAGATTGTCAAGGAAGACAACTATTTGAAGCTTCATAAGGCTGAGAAGGCTCAAGACCGACTGGATATCTTAGAGAAAATAGCAAAGCTTGAGCGGGAAGGCCGTTTTGACGAGGATGTGGAACAGGATCCGCAGGGAAGAGAGCTTCTTCCGGATGAAATCAATTATCTGCCTCGTCGGGGATACAGTAAGTTTAAGACAAGAATGGCTTATTATCTTGCACGTCGCTTCATGAACCATATGCTTGCAGAGAGACAGCTTATTGTAAAAGATATTGTGGGAATCGAGAATTTTAAGGCTCTGGAAAGCGGTGCTGTCATTACCATGAATCATTTTAATGCCATGGACAGCTTTGCGGCACAGATTGTATATGAGGCTTCCGGCCATAAGAAGAGAAAATTCTATCGTGTCATCAAGGAAGGAAACTATACCAGCTTCCCAGGGTTCTTTGGTGTGCTGATGCGCAACTGCAATACACTTCCTCTCAGCTCTAATAAGGAGACCATGAAGAAGTTTCTGGCGGCGGTAAACGAAGTGCTTGTGAAGGGACATTTTGTATTGGTATATCCGGAACAGAGCATGTGGTGGAATTACAGGAAGCCTAAGCCTCTTAAGAGAGGGGCTTTCAATTTTGCGGTCAATGCCAATGTGCCTGTGCTTCCGATTTTTATTACCATGGAGGACAGCGATGTGATTGGCAAGGACGGTTTCCCGGTACAGGAATACACTATTCACGTGGGAAAGGCGATTTATCCGAGAGAGGATTTAAAGGCCAGAGATAATTCCATCTACATGATGGAGGAGAATGCCAGAATCTGGAAAGAAATCTATGAGGAAACCTATGGGATTCCACTGGAATATACTACGGAAACTAAATTGTCATAAGAAGGCTTTGCAAAGAAGTAATTGTTTTTGCAATTACTTCTTTTTTACTTGGGTACTTTAATGTTATAATACACATAAGAATGTGATTGAACCAAAGAAGAGGGAATATTATGGGTGTTTTTGTGAATTGTCTGGCAGTGGTATGCAGCACCATTGTTATGATTTGTGGAATCAGTTACTTTTTCAGAGAAAGACGCACCGGAAACTTCCGTGGGTATATGCTTTTCATGGCATTTTTTGGAGCCCTATGGAGTGGCGGTTACGGAGTCATGGGATTCATGGAAACTGGGCAGCAAGCCGAGGCCTTTCGGACGCTGGGAATCATCGGTGTTGTGGGCTTTATGATGACAGAGGCACTTATGGTTGCCAGGATGATTCGGCTTCCAAGGTGGCTTTTTTATACCTATGCAACAGTGTTTGGGCTGTTTGCCGCGGTTGATTTATACTTTTTTATTCCGGATAAACATGTATTCGAGCGTATTAATGGTAGGATGTGCTATTATGCCAGCAATACCCCGGCAAGGAGGATTCACAGCGCCTTCTTGATTTTCGTGACCGTAACCATGATTGGAATGGCCATTATCTGGATATGCAAGAAAAAATCAAAGCGCGAGGCCTCCTTTGTATGGGCTGTAATTCTTTCTAATTTGTCAATTCTAATCTCGATTATACCGGATACCATTCTGCCATTGCGGGGAGAACCTTCATTTCCAAGCTCTGCATACGGAATGTTTCTAACCTATATGATCATATGGTTCTGGGCTACCAGATTCAATGCCTTTAGCATTACCATAGGGAACCTGAGCCAGTATATCTTCGAATCTGCCAACACTGCCATTTTAATTTTTGATGAATATTTTCACCTGGTTCTGTCAAATCAGTACGGACAGAAGCTTTTGGAAATTGAAAAGATTGAAAGCCAGAGTCTTTCCCAGCTGTTTCAGGGGAAGAAGGAAATGATAGACAGAATGATGGATACGGTTTTAAGAGATGACAAGGGAGTGGCAGAGCTGGTCTCAAAGAGGGGGAATGTCAGCTGCTCCTTGAATTTCTCTGTGGCAAGAGATTTCCATAAGGAGCCATATTGTATTGTCTGCTTTGTCTATGACCTTACCAAGGAAAAGAACATGTACCAGGAGCTTGCCAGGGCCAATGAGGCAAAGAGCCAGTTCCTTGCCAATATGTCCCATGAGATACGTACTCCAATTAACGGAATTTTGGGAATGGATCGAATTCTGCTAAAGGAGTGCAAGGATGAAGCGTTAAAGGAATATGCTCAGAATATTCAAAGTGCGGGACAATCGCTTCTCTCCATCATCAATGATATTTTGGATATCTCAAAGATTGAGTCCGGCAAATTGGAGATTTTACCAACCAAGTATCAGCTGTTTTCTATCTTAAATGACTGCTACAACCTCACAAAGGCAAAATTAGAGGAAAAATCAGTTCGCCTGGAGCTGGAGATTAATGAGAAGCTGCCTTCCGGGTTATATGGGGATGAGGTACGTATCAGACAGATTATCAACAACTTCCTGTCCAATGCGGCCAAGTATACACAGGAGGGAGTTATCACCTTTTCCATGGATTTTCAGGAAAAATCACAGGATGAGATTTGGTTAATAATCTCTGTTACGGATACGGGAATTGGAATCAAGGAGGAGGATCTGTCCAAGCTGTTTGAGTCCTTTACCAGAATAGAAGAAAAGCGCAATCGCAACATAGAAGGTACCGGATTGGGACTGAATCTCACCAAGAATCTGATAGAGCTGATGAATGGAGAGATCACGGTAGAAAGTACCTATGGAAAGGGATCCTGCTTTACCGCCAGGGTACCGCAGAAAATTGTGGATGCGAGACCGATGGGAGACTTCGGTAAACGCTACCATCAGTATCTGGATCAGGGAGAGGAAACGCGGCTTTCCTTCAGTGCCCCTGAAGCTAGGATTTTGATCGTGGACGATGTGAAGATGAACCTTAGTGTGGTGGAGGGATTGCTGAAGGACACCGAAATGAAAATCGATACGGCACTCAGTGGCAAGGATTGTCTGGAACTCATACAGAAGAATCCATATCATATCATTTTCCTTGATCATATGATGCCGGAGATGGACGGCATTGAGACTCTGAAAAAGATGCGAGCCCTTAATGAGAACCCCAATATGTGTACTCCGGTAATTATGCTGACTGCAAATGCCATTGTGGGGGCCAAGGAAGAATATATGAATATGGGCTTTACCGATTATCTTACAAAGCCGATTCAGGAAACCGCCCTATTGGAGATGATTCTAAAATATCTGCCGGAGGAACTTGTGGGTGAGGTGAAGAATGACACAAGGAAGGAAAAGCCTAAGGAGACCGAGCTCAACCAATTGGAACAGTTGGAAATGCTGGAGGGGTTAGATACAGGGACGGGGCTTTCCTACTGTATGAATGTGGAGTCCTTCTATATTGAAATGCTCCAGGAGTATTTGAAATCGGATAAGCTTTCCAGAATGGAGGAGTATTTCCGGAAGGAGGACTGGGCAAATTATATCACCCTTGCCCATGCGCTAAAGAGTACTTCTCTGACTATAGGTGCAGTGTCTGTGTCAGAAAAGGCAAAAGCCCTGGAGCTGGAGGCGAAGGCGGAAAACATTGAATTTATCCGATTACATCATCAGGAGACCATGGAGGAATAC
>JALEPP010000090.1 GCA_022767075.1 Agathobacter sp.
TTGGTAACAATCTCCATGTGCTCAGAAGCAATTTCGTTTACCGCATCAATTGCTTCCTCCATATTGTCTGCCACAAGAATATATCCATACTGATCCAGAGATTTTTGAATAATCTCGGCTCTTGACAGCACTTTTACAAAGTTATCCACCTCTTGTGATACCTTCTTAGCAAGCTCGCTGCTGGTGGTAATCAAGATTGCAGAAGCCATTTCATCGTGCTCTGCCTGAGAAAGAAGGTCAGCTGCGACAAACCTGGGATTTGCTGTCTCATCTGCCAGAACAAGGATCTCGCTTGGCCCCGCAATGGAATCAATGCTTACATAGCCAAACACTGCTTTTTTCGCAAGGGCAACAAAGATATTTCCCGGTCCTACAATTTTATCGACCTTTGGGATACTTTCCGTGCCGAAAGCCATAGCTGCCACTGCCTGGGCTCCGCCTACCTTGTAGATTTTATCTACTCCAGCTTCCTTGGCTGCCACCAAAGTAGAAGGATATACCTTTCCGGAAGCATCAGGAGGTGTACACATAATAATCTCTTCCACCCCGGCAACCTTAGCCGGCATAACATTCATCAGTACAGAGGATGGATACACTGCTTTTCCACCGGGTACATAGACTCCAACCCTTGCAAGTGGTGTAACCTTTTGGCCCAGAATAATTCCATCTTCTGTGGTAAACCAGGAATTCTGAACCTGCTTCTGATGATATTTTTGAATATTTACCAGAGATTTCCGAATCACTCCAAGGAGCGCATCATCAACAAGACCATATGCCTCCTCAATCTCTTCTTCCGTAACAAGAATATTGTCCCCAGAGATTTCTGCTTTATCAAATTGCTTCGTGTATGCAAATAATGCCTGATCCTTATCGTTCTTCACCCGGTCAATAATTTCTGCCACAATTGCTTCATAGGAACCATACTGATTTGGGCTTCTCTTTAGGAGGTTCTCCAATATGTTTTTCTTTGTTGTCTCATTTAATGTAACGATTCTCATTTACCTCTCTGCCTCCAACACTTCCTTTAATCCTTTGATAAGAGCAGTAATTCTCTCATTTTCCATCTTCATGCTCACTTGATTTACCACCATTCTTGCAGAAAGCGGGCACACCTCTTCCAGTACCACTAACCCGTTTTCTCTAAGAGTGGAGCCTGTTTCCACAATGTCACAAATCACTTCAGACAGTCCCACAATAGGTGCCAATTCGATAGAACCATTGAGCTTTATGATCTCAACTGTCTGATGCTTCTGATTATAAAAATAATCCCTCGCTATTGCCGGATATTTGGTGGCAACACGAATCTGCTCGTGATGCTTTAAAAGCTCCTCTGCGGACTTTGGGCCACAGATACACATACGGCACTTTCCAAATCCAAGGTCCAATACCTCGTAAATGTTGCGTCCCTCTTCTAAAATCGTATCTTTTCCCACAATGCCGATATCCGCTGCACCATACTCTACATAGGTAGGTACATCGGGACCTTTGGAAAGGAAAAAGCGAAGCTTTAATTCCTCATTCACAAAGATCAGCTTTCTTGTGTTGGGATCTTGCATTTCTTCACAGGTAATCCCAATTTTCTCAAATAATTCTAACGTCTTTTTGGCAAGACGCCCCTTCCCCAAAGCAAATGTTAAATAGCGCTGTTCATCCATATTGATTCCCTTTCCTCTCTAAGACTATTTCAAACGTATCACAGAACAATAGGTTCCGTCATCGACCCAGGCATCCAATTGGTCCTCAGATACCATTAAAAGCTTTACAGGTGTCTTCTGTGAACGCTGGTGAATGGCGTAGGTAATCGCTTGCTCTCTCATCTCTTTTGTAAAGAGAACCAGCTCCGTCTGGTTTGTGGTTGGAATCATAATCTTTTGTCGATGCAATGCATTTAACAATTGATCTACAACAATTGCAAAGCCGATGGCTGGTGTATCCTTACCAAATCGGCTAATCAGTTTGTCATATCTACCGCCCTTTACAATGGCTTCCCCTGTACCGAAGGTATAACCCTTAAAAATAATTCCGGTGTAATAGGGATGTGTAGGAACAATACCAAGCTCAAGAGAGATGTACTTGGAAATTCCGTATACTTGTAACATCTCCGTAAGCTCCAAAAGTTCACTTAATGCTTTATGTATCGCCGGATAGTCCTTGGATTCCATAATTGCAGCCTTTAAGTCCTCTGTAGAAACATCAAATTTCTGTAAAAGACCAAACAGCTCTGTTAACTGTTCCGAAATTGAAATGCAGTCTAAAAGCTCTTCCACACCAAAGAAATTCTTGTTATTCAGCAGTTCTGCCAGGTCTTCCTTTTGATAGTCCGAAAAACCAGCTTCCTTTGTCAGCTCAGCAAATAAAGCGGCATGTCCTACTGAAATCTGAAACTCTACTAAGCC
The DNA here is from genome assembly GCA_022767075.1 of Agathobacter sp. Taxonomy (GTDB): domain Bacteria; phylum Bacillota; class Clostridia; order Lachnospirales; family Lachnospiraceae; genus Roseburia. The sequence continues at coordinate 2,397 of JALEPP010000090.1, forward strand.
GGAGGCTTTTAAGGCTTCGACCACCATTGCCAAAATCTCAGCATCCCCTTCCAGAGTGGAATCACCAATTAATTCAGCTCCGCATTGAGTTGTCTCTTTCAGACGTCCTTGATAACTGCTTGAATTCATGAAGGTGTTCCCCATATAACAAAGCTTTACAGGGGATTGGGCTTCTGTATAATACTTTGCTGCACATCTGGCAATGGAAGGTGTAAAGTCCGGACGTAAAACCAAAGTATTTCCCTCTTTGTCAAAGAATTTGTATAAATCCCTGTCGGAAACACCGTCCGCTTCATCTCCCAACACACGAAGAAACTCGAAGATAGGAGTTTCAATTCGATCATAACCAAAGCCGGTCATAACCTCCCCTAATTTCTCCTGCAATACAAGTTTTTGCTTACATTCTCCGTTATAAATATCCCTAACTCCATCCGGTGTGTGTAAAAGTTGTTTTTTCATATTGATTCCCCTTTAACTTTCATATGGTAAAGTGCTAATTCGCTACCAAGTGAAATTATTATAAGAAATACCTATGACAATGTCAATCTCTTTCTTTTAAATCTATCTGGATCCCTTCTAAATATGGAACAAAGATCCCTTGCTGCTTGGGCAAAAAGTACTTTTCATCCAATTCTGAAATGGGAAAGCTCTTTCTGCCGCCTCCTTCTGCTCTATCCCAGAATTCCTTCAGCTTTCGAAACGGAAGATAATAAAACAAATCCTTTGCCGTATAAAAGATTAGAAAAAATGCAATACCGCTTTGCTTTTCAAATTCTTCCATAAAGGAAACCTGGTGCGGATGAATATTGGCCAACGGGAAAGTATCCGTCCGACATTCCTTTGCATCAAAGCATACTGGTATTCCCTGAACCACTCCGATATAATCAACAGTACTTTTTTGATCAAAATAGGCAAGAGTAATCTGTCTGCTATTTGGATCCATACGAACAGGAGTAATCGGGGTTGGAATCTTTTGAATCAATGCCAGGTGATTTTCCATATATTTTTCGTTTGTACGATTGAGAAGCTCTTCTAGTGTGGAGCCTCTCAATCCTCGTGTGTTCCAAGTACCCATAAAATCCTTCTCTACTTATTATTCTTTGTCCCGAAAGAACGATTTTCCCCAGCCAACACTCTCTGGAAGATGGCTGGTGCTTTCGCCGTATATACCGTGCCATCCTCTTCAACGATTTGATAGCTGTGCAACATTTGATTCTTTACATGATACTGCTTTTGGAATACATCATTACATGCTGCATCTCCATATTTTTTATCTCCGATAATAGGGTGTCCGATTGACGCAAGATGCGCACGAATCTGGTGCGTTTTCCCGGTTATCAGATGTACCTTAAGAAGGGTAACACTTCCTCTTCTTTCTATTGGCTCATACTCAGTCCTGATGTATGAGGCATCATCCATGGATGTATCGAAAATGGTTACCTGATTGGTAGCTTCATCCTTTACAAGATAACCTTTTAGGGTGCCACTCTTCTTAATATCGCCCTTTACGATACACAAATAGTATTTTTGCAGGGTTCTCTCCTTTAATCCAAGAGAGAGACGTCTAAGTCCTTCCATGGTCTTTCCCGCAAGAATCAGACCGGTGGTGTTTCGATCCAATCGATTGCAGACCGACGGATGAAAGGCTCGATATTGTTCCTTGGTGAGTTCTCCCTTTTGAATCAGATAATGAATAATCATCTCATTCATGGAGATATCTTCAGGCTTCGCCTTTTGAGAAAGGACATTTGCCGGTTTGTTCACCATTAGAATATCATTATCCTCGTATACGATATCCAGCTTGGTATCAGGCAGGCTTGCAAGGGTTTGAAACTCATTGGTAAGAATGCTGTCGCTTTGTTCAAATTTTGCCAGAGTTTCATCCGAAAAGAAAACTGCAATAACATCTTTGTCTTTTAAGGTTTCCTGCCCTGTGGCTTTTTTCTTATTCAGCACAATATTCTTTTTTCGAAGCATCTTGTAGAGAAAGCCCGTGGAAGCATTGGGCAACACCTTTTTCAGATATTTATCCAGACGTTGTCCGGCCTGTTGCGTGGTTATCACATATTCTTTCATCTTTACTTAACTTTCTATTTACATAGCTTTACTTTTTACTTAGCTTACTTTTTACTTAGCTTACTTTTTACTTAGCTTTCTTTTTATGAACATTTCGGATTGCTTTTTTCTTGCGTTCGCTGCCCTTTCCTTTTAAGGTGTTACCTTTTCCTTTTATGGTGTTACCTTTTCCGGAATGATTCTGATTGTTTTTCCCATGAGGGGAATTGGCATCGGAACGGAATTTTCTTGGCTTTATCAGGCATTTTTCGTCAAAGCCTATGAGATCCTTTCTATCGGCCTTCATCAAGGCTTCGTATACCAGGTCATAGTTTTTCGGGTTGCGATACTGAATCAAAGCTCTCTGCATTGCTTTTTCATGAGGATTTGTTGCCACATAGACAGGCTCCATAGTCCTTGGGTCCAAGCCTGTATAATACATACAGGTGGAAACGGTAGAAGGCGTCGGATAAAAATCCTGTACCTGTTCCGGCATATATCCTAAATCTCGCAGATATTCCGCAAGCTCAATGGCTTCCTTTAGGGTACTGCCCGGATGTGAGGACATGAGATATGGAACAAGATACTGCTCTTTTCCAATTTTCTCGTTGGTACGCTTATACGCCTCCTTGAACTTGTTGTATACCTCTACTGGAGGCTTTCCTAGCTTTTCCAACACAGCATTGGAAATATGCTCAGGTGCCACCTTGAGCTGACCACTGACGTGATGCTGACACAATTCTCTAAGAAAGGTCTGATCCTTGTCATACATCAAATAGTCAAAGCGAATTCCGGAACGAATAAATACTTTCTTCACTCCCGGCAATTCACGAAGCTTGCGCAATAAGCTTAGATAATCCTTATGATCCACTTCCAGGTTCTTGCAAGGAGTCGGGAACAGGCATTGTCTGTTTGGACAGGCTCCTTTTGTAAGCTGTTTTTTACATGCGGGAGCTCGGAAATTCGCTGTAGGACCTCCCACATCATGAATATAGCCCTTAAAGTCAGGATCCTGTATGATTGTCTTTGCTTCTTCTATGATAGATTCGTGGCTTCGAACCTGTATAATACGTCCCTGGTGAAAGGTCAGCGCACAAAAGCTACAGCCTCCATAACAACCCCTGTTACTGATTAGTGAAAACTTAATCTCACGGATAGCCGGAACCCCGCCCTTTTCCTCATAGCTCGGATGATAGGTTCTCATATAAGGAAGTGCATATAC
>JALEPP010000106.1 GCA_022767075.1 Agathobacter sp.
GGATTACCTGAACATCACAGCCGGTCTCCTGACAGATATTTAAGATTTCCTTTCGGTCCTTTCCGGTGGCTGTAGGGATTGCAAAGACGATTTTTGTGATGGAATACTTGATTACCATCTCCTGGATATCCTCGCGATTTCCTACGATTGGTATTCCATCCAGAAATCGATTCTTTTTGATAGGATTGTCATCGATGATACAGCAGACCTTGGCTTTCATATGGTTGCTGACAATCATTTCGTGAATCAGTACTCGGCCCGCACTTCCGGCTCCGATGACCATCACTCTTTCATCTCCGTAGTTTTTATTTTTCTGAACCACAATCTGGTGGAACACTCTTAGGAATCGATAGGAGAATCGCATTCCCGTACATCCCACAAAGCTTAGCACAAAGCCCACTATCCAAAAGGCGTACGGCATAGTAGTGTGAAAGATTTGCTGTGCAATCAATAAATCAATCTGAAGCACCACAAACGCACAAATAATTCTTCCAAGCTCACTGATGCTGGCGAACCGCCAGATGCTGTGGTACAGTCGAAACAGATAGAAGATCACCACAGTCAGGATTGCATAGGGAATCATCACATCTACATAAGTCTGCAGATATTCCTTGGGTATCTTTCGATAGACAAATTCATATCGAAGCATCAGACCGAAGAAATAGGATACAAACAGTATCAGCACATCCATAAAGGCCAGTATCAATGCGCGATATACCCACTGCTTATCCGAACGCCATTTACGATTTTCACTTTCCACAACTTTCTTTACCGCATCCATAAACTCCTATTTTTCTCCCAGATATACCCCTTGTACCAGATATCTCGTTGCGCTGCTGTTGGTGCAGGTACTTAAGGTGATGATTTTATCCTTCTCTGTTACTTCAATGTCTTCCTTAAAATGTCCTGTATAGGTATCCGGGCCAATCAGCTCCAGATACTCCTTAAAGCTTTCCTCACTATCACATCCATAGGTCAACAGGATGTGTGCGTCGGTAAAGGTATATGCTCCATAGATTTCATAGACCTTGGTCTTCCCATCCGGTAGATAGATATAGATGTATCGGTTCTCCTGAAAGAAGGTCTCATCTTCATAGTCATGTAAGGTCTTGAACATGGTTCCATTCTTCATGTTGTGGCCATAGATGACCGTGTTGTAATCACTGAAATCCTTTTTGTTGAGCTTCTGTGTATATATACATCCCGGATAGCCCTGTGAGCCGTCCAGGTTGTGGTCTAGGTAATAGTCCTCTTCCATATCCTCGGCACTTTGCAGGATTGGATAGTCGACGTTGGTTCCCGGAATATATATCCAGGCGTAGATGTCCTTGCATTCCTCTAAAATAGCAGTCCAGTCGAACTGCTTCTGTGGAATCGCAACCGTAAGCTCATCCTCATTTTCGCTTACCTCTTCTGTCACAACCACAGGTTCCTTTTGGGTGTTTTGGATCAGTTCCTCATACTGATTCTCTGCTCTTTTTTCTACTATGACGTTTCGAATGAGAAATGCCACACTAATTACAAGGATGATGCCAAAGAACACGGCTCCTGCCTTGTATATGTTTTTCTTCATCTTTTTTTCCTCTTTTCGAGCTTCATTTTTTTACCGCCCGGGTGCGTACTCCCCGGGTGGCAATAACCACATGTTTTATTTTTGTTTTTCTTTCGTCTTAATTAAGACAAAAGTGCTTAATTAAGCACGTGCTTTTTTGGTGCATACAGCTGCACCGGCTGCTGAAACAAGTGCTACCACTCCTGCGATTGGGAATGCTACGCCTGTTGCTGGAGCCTTTGGAGCTTCCGGAGCTGCACTAGCTGCCGGAACCTTTACGATTGCAAATGGAGAGAATGTCTTGGTGCTGAAGGTTACAGTACCTGCTCCTGCTTTTGCAGCAAGCTTCTCCCATGTGCCATCTGCCAGACCATGAAGAACTACGATGTTGTCGGTAGCTGCTACGCTAGCGATCTTTACAGTTACTTCATAAGTTCCATCTGCTTTTTTCTCTGCTACTGCTGTGTCAGCAGTAAGCTCGAATACAGATACAACCTCTGCCTTCTCAGCAACTGATTTAGCAGCTTCTGCTTTTGCAGCAGTTACCTGTGCCTCGGTTGCTTTGGTCATTGTGATACCTTTGGTCTCAGTTGTTGCGTTTGTTGTACCAGATTCTGCTGCGAAACAGGTTGTTCCCATAGCAAGAACCATAATTGCGGTTACAACGGCAAAAAATTTCTTTCTCATTGGACTATTCCTCCTTTCCTTGGTATTCATGTGGTTTTTATACTAATCAGCCCCGCGGAGCTGTTAGTACCGTCTTTACTGTTCTACCTCCTTGTAGAACACCTGAATGATTTGCTCATAGAATGCTTCCTCATCCACATAGAATTCCTCAAAATGGGTCACTTCATTGAGCTTTGTCTCTCCCGGCACGGTGTACAGCCGGTTCGAATCATATTCATACTGAAGTAGCTCCGTTACCAATTTTTCAAAGTCCACATCTGTCACCAGATAATCGTCTACCGCCTGGTACAAATCCATGGCGGCTGCCACATTGGTTCCGGAATCGGTTTTTACTTTTTTCAAAAATTCGGATACATACTGCTCCTGTCTTCGCATGCGATAGGTGGCACTGTCGAAGACTCCACAGTCTCTGTCTCTGACGTAGGTGTAGGCCTGCTTCCCGTTTAAGGTAATGGTCTGCCCTTCCTCCAACTCATCTATACCCGGCAACTGATCTACACCGGGAAGGATGGTTACTGTGACACCACCCACTGCATCATTGATAGCAGGGATGGCTCCCATATTGATGGACATGTACCCATTGATTGGGATGTTGTAGAAAAGCTTTTCTACCGCCTCCACTGCTAAGCTGCAGCTAAGCTTCATGCCATCTCCGTAGCCATGCTGTAAATTGATCTGTCTGACCTCTGTTCCCAGATGGCTTCCATCAATTCCGTAGAGCTCAATATCTGTCATGGTATTTCGATTGATGGAAAATACCGTCAATTGCTTTGTCTCTTTGTCTGCTACCAGAAGAAAGTTGGCATCGGACTGTCCTCCTGAGATTCCATCAGAGGCTTTTTGTACCGGGCCTTCGATATCGATTCCCATCAGGTAATAGATACTTAGGTCCTGATTGTAGACATAATCTTTTCCCTGATAGGTAATGACTCCTTCCTGCCATTTCTCCATGGTCTTATTGGCATTGTCCGCCGATACCTCTGTACCAAAGTCTTCCTCTTTGGGATTCTTTGTTTTCTGATGTATGATGACAAATACCACACCGATTACCACCACCATTCCAATGAGGGCAATCATCAGTGGAATCTTGTTTTTCTTCATGTAGTAATTTCCTTTTTTCGATTCGTGGCTATTCCGCCAGCTTTACGGTAAGGATACGTCCCACCGACTGGTCTAGCTGTCTTTCTGAAATAGCACCATTGTTTACTGCGTCTAAAACGGCCTGGTAGGTATCCTTGAAGCTTTCCTTACAATAAAGTAAGTTCATCCCTGCCTGTATGGACACAATTGCGGTTTCCGGATTGACTTCCTCTGTCATAAGAATCCCTTCATAACCCATGACGTTTCGAATGTATGCCACACAGTATTGAGACTGGGCACATGGGGTCCCCTCTTCTCCGGTAAGTGCCGGATATGATTGATTGCTAACCACAAGAGCCTGGGTATTTCCATTGATGGCTCCCTGATATACCAGCTGGTTTTGTTCTCTCCAGGTGGAAAAATCCACATCTATCCCATCTCCGTAGCTTCGTCCCGGGAAGGTTCCCGTAGCCGTTTTGATTCCTGCTTCCTGAAATCCGTTCACGGCTTCCGATACCAGAGCGGTTGCTTTTGAGACTTCCCCTCCGTAGGTCATCTCGTCATAGGAAGGATCCACTCCCGCTGATAGATCTGCGCAAGGTCCCAAGACAAAATTGATGCCTATATCCTTTAGGTAGGCAGCCATATTGGTGGTCTGCGTCTTTGCTTCTGCTACATCCTCAGCATCCGCAAGGGACTGGGGAGTGGCCGCATAGGAGTAGTTCAATGACTTTGCCACCACGGAATGATTCTCTCCACCTCTTTCCTCTACCATGAGAAAGAGCTCCATCCCCTGCAATTCTCTTGCCATATTCTGCGTGTTGCTAAGAAGGGTGCCGGCCTGGGTTTTCCCCAGGAAATTGCCCTCTCCGTACACTAAGCCCGCTACCGGATAGCTTTCCAATGCACTTCTGGTGCCATCACCCGCAAGTGTTACCTGATCGTTGTCTGTAAGGGCTTCCGGTGAAGTGACAAAAAGCTGAGCTACCTTTTGCTCTACCGTCATGGAGTCCATCTTTTCCTGTACTGCTTCCGAGAAGGTAATATCGTTAAGCTCCAGACTCC
>JALEPP010000109.1 GCA_022767075.1 Agathobacter sp.
GTTTTGACCCTGACCTTGACTTTGTTCTTGACCTTGATCTTGATCCTGGCCTTGGCCTTTGGTTTCCCCGATCTCTTGCTCATCCTTGGTCACATTTTTTTGCTCCTCTCTCTCTGCTTGCATACCATCAGGAAAGGCTCCTGTAATCCCCAATGTAACCACAAGGGCAATCATGATGGCACCGATTCCCCCAAATAAGGCTCTCTTCCATTTCTTTGACATTATATAATCCCCCTTTTCGTTATCCTACTCGATCCATGATGGCCGTTTTGGTCGTGGAAATGGTGGCCGTTCTACCGCCGGGACAAGAAAAAGAACCCGTCACCTTTACAGACAGTAAGCCCTTTGCCGGGTCCCAGGCAATGACGGTTACATCCACTGCAGTATCGGAGCCAACAGTATCCTTTAGGCGATTCTCAATAACCTCCTTCATGGTAGAAGAAGTGGTCCCGTTTTTGCCATAGTGTTCTTCCAATGCCCAAGCCACCGCAGGCGCCACCTGATGACTGAACTCATTTTTCCTGCTTCCCAGTCCATAGATCCCCAAGGCACTGACCAGAACCATAACCAAGAGCGTCGCCGAGAGATATCCAAAAACAACATTCTTCATAGCAAAGTACTTCCTTTCTTATCATCATACCTGTCTTATGGTCAATCTTGTCCCATCACTAATCCTGTCTTATGGTCAATCTTGTCCTATCACTAATCCTGTCTTATAACCAATCCTGTTATTAGGGCATCTGAAGCACCGGAACCTGAAAGCTACCTCTCGTTTCCCGCCCCATGGCATCCTTTGCCACTACTTCAAAGTGATAGATTCCCGCTCTTGGGAACACCACCCGATCGGTACCTGACAGGTTCTCCCTTGACACCGCAGTGACCTGAATCGGCTTTCCAAAGGCATCCCTTGCCGGGAACAGATTGCTGTAATACCAGGTAGTACCAGCATAGATGGTCGACTTTGTCAGTGATACGGTAGGATTTGATACACTCTTATACTGCACGTAGCCTTCCCTTGGATCATCCGTCAATTTGCCCTGCTGCTCCATTTTGAGAATCTCCCCTGTAAGCATCTGTAGGGATTTCCCCTGATACAGCGGAAGCTTAATCAAAAGGGCAATCAAAAATATTACCATCATGGAAGAGATTGCCATCCCTCCGTACTGATTCAATAGCTCCTTCATCTGTTAACAGCCTCCGTTTCCCCAGTAAAATATAAGTTTTCCAAGCATACTGTCTGCCCCCAAAAGACAGCCGGAAAATATCCCAAACATAATCACGGCTCCCACCACAGCAAGGGCAAGCTCTCCGTAGATTTCAATGATTGTCTTCATAGGGCACCTCCTGTTGCAAGCATCAGCAGTTTCTGAAACAGTGAGAGGATACAACCTCCCAGCATACATAGAATCACGGTGACTCCGTATTCTTCTAACAAGGACTTCATGCCGTATACCCCCTTAGCACATGAGACTGGGATAATCCAAAGAATGGGCTCTCATAGGAAAAGGTTAGCTTTACCTCCCCCTTTACCACCTTCCCCGGCAGATTGACCGCGTCCCCGGTTCTGGAAATATGATAGCAATGCCCATCCTCATCATACAGCTCCATGGAAAGACCATAGCCCTGGGCCACAGCCCTTTGAATCGCATCATCCACCACACCGCTATAATAATTGCTGTCCTCCAGTTCGCTTAGAATCTCACTGTGAAGATTCTGAGCCCCAAGCACCTGCATATATCCTGCCAGTATTTCTCCTGCTGCCAATGTCATCAACAGGAGCAAAAAGACTCCCATGTAACTTTTGATTATTTCACTCATTTTCTTCCCCCTACTTATATGGACACAGATAAAAAGGACAGCATCATAAGTCCCATATCCACCAGCATTTTCATCCCTCCAGTCAGCACCGGTGCCAAAAACAAAAGGTACAATCCGCTGGTACGGTCCTGATCCATCTGTTTTTCAGCTTCATTTTGCATCTCCTGATTTCTTCGAATCAGATTGGAGATCTGATGACTGGCGTTGCCCCCCTGCCCCATGGACATGGCGTACAACAGATTCATGGCAGAACGAATCTCCGGCACATGATAGTCATACAAAAAATCATGGTATGGACCTGCCCCCTCCGGATCCAGCTGAACTCTTCCGATGAATTGCTCCAATTCCTCCTTCAAGATTCCCGGTGCATTTGCCAGAGACTTTACAAACGCATTCTGTACGTTCTCACTTTGTAACAGAAGAATCAAATCCATCAGCCATGCCGGAAATTCTCTCATTACCTCTTTTTGTAAGGTTTTCTCCAAAAGGCGATGTCCCAGCTCGTGCTGAAACATACAAAGAACCGTCAAAAGGATTCCTCCACACCCCAGCCAGAATCTATCAAGGATAAACGCTACTGCCGTTCCAAGACCTGCAATCACAGCAAGAACTACCGATAGCAGCTTTTGTCTCTTGGGATTCCACTGAAGGTATGCCTGCCTTTTTTTCTCATAGTAGGCATCGTCTCTTTGCTCCTCCATAGGTATCCAGTCCACCGCCAGATACTTTTGCGCCTTTAAGATGATAAGCTGATTTAACACCAGCATCGCCACAGATAACCCTTGGGAAATGGGACTCTTGCAAAAGTCAAAATCCATAACCGGAATAGCCATTACGATTCCGCAGATACTTACTGAGGCGATGACAGAGAGCACCACGTCCCGAAACATTTTTTCTCGCTGGGTCAGGTTATGCTTCATACGAAGCTCCCACATCTCCTTTTCCTGAAGTAAAAGCTCTATGGATTCTGCAACTTCTCCGCCATAGTTCTCCACATGCAACATGAATTCATGCATATTTCTGACTCTTTTGGATGGATATGCCTTATAGACAGTCTCTAATCCCTTTGCCATCACATCCGTCTCATCGTAGGTAAGGTCCATATAGTTCCGCACCTCTACCAAAAGCGTGGCCAAGGGTCCTTCCATCATGGTCTCACACACATCCGCCAGAGCATTGTATACCTTTAACTCCTTCTGGAAAGCATACAGCATGGCATCCATATACTGAGATACCTCCTCTAAGCGAAGCGTCTGGCGCTTTTTCTCCTCCCACAGCTTCACATGGAAGGGAAGCATCATGCCAAGATAGATGCCTATCATCCCAATGGACCACAGTTGAAGCTGCAAGGCTCCATACAAAGGAATCAAAAGCAACACCAATAGCAGATAAAGCTTCCAGAATTTCCTGCCAAACTCCAGCCATTTTTTCCCAAAGCCATCCCCCTTTCTAGGTGGATAAATTTTGGATTTCTTTCTCATCCACATCTACCTCCCCTCTCTTTTCTCCATAGCAGAACGGATTTCTGATTCCGGCCCTTTGAAACCTTGCCAACAAAGACTCCGGCAGACTGTCTCTCTGTAGTTCTCCATTTTTTACAATCAGACATATCTCATTTTGCTTGTTCTCCCGCAGGAAAAAGCATACCTGATCGATGTAGCGGTAGGAGCTGTGATCCTCTCTTGCTTTCTTGCGGATTAGGATGGCAACATCCACCGCCTGATAAATATCGTTTTCCAATCGGTCCGCATCCACGCGGTTGTCCATCATATTCAGAATTCGATCCGGCACATTCCGCACATCATCCGTGTGCAGAGTCGTCATACCGGAGATTCCCGTACTCCAGCATTCCAGAAGGTATTTCACCTCCTTGGACCTGGCCTCCGACAGCATAATCCATTGGGGATTCATGCGAAGACAGGCTTTTAGAGCGTCCGAATACTCAAATATTCCCTCCTCCACCTTAAGCTCCACGCAGTCCTTTCCTGGATTGACACTGTTGTAGCGCAATTCCAGGGTATCCTCAATGGTAATAACACGTTGGCTTGCAGGGATAAACTGGGAGAAGAACTTGGCACATTCCGTCTTTCCCACTCCCGGTTCCCCGCAAAACACAAAATTCATTCTGGCTCTCACGCAATTCATCAAAAGCTCCAGAACCCTTACCTCACAATACTGCTCCGCCAGGGCCTTTTCCCTTGTGAGACGTATCACAGGGGGTGTCTTGCGAATGCTGATGGTACGTCCGGATTTTGCAACTGCCTCATGGAGAATCGTGATGCGAAGCTCACTGGTCTCCGCCTCAAGCTCCGGATTCCTTTTATTAAACTGCCTGCTAACAAGATTCGCAATCCTCTGGGAAAACTGCTCCACAAACCCATCTGTCATATGCTCCGCCACAAAATTCTCACTGGCACAGTATCTCTCATTGTAAATATTGGTCAGCCAAAGGGCTGATCCATTGAAATCAATATCTGTAATCTCCGGATTGTCCACATACCTCCAGAGACAGCCAAAATATTCCTTTCCAATCTCCATAGTTCACCTGACTATATCCACCTCATACCCACTGCATGCCAAATACCAAGAGCTACACTGGATTGTGTACCGTCTATCAGGGTACCCTTTTGGGCCATCTGGGCCTGTGACAAAAAGGTGTCGATGAGTTGGCCAAAGGCCTTACCTACAATTCCGGTCTGATCCGTGCCAATCACTGCACGAACTACGAGAATAACCGTAAGAATTGCAACGATAGTAATAATCATTCCGCCATACTGTTCAAATATTTCTTTCATAGTCGCTCCTTCCAAATCGGATGAAGGAGTTCACTTGTCTGGGTTTCTGCAGGAGAAAACCTGCTAAGAAAAATAGAAAAATAAAAAAGATAGATTAATCATAAAAGGAAGTGATAGATTTGTAAACAGTGTCTTTTTTGACCTGTCTCTATCACTTCCTCCGATGTCAAAATATACCCTGTGAAATTAGATTTGGAAGTGAGAAATACTATTTCTCAGCTGTTCCACAACCTTCTCATTTTTGCGGCAAATCCCTTCGATGCCTTCCATATGCTCACTGATTAAGCGCACGTTCTCATTGGACTCTGCAGCCGCCTGAACAGAAGCATTGGTGGCGTCTCGAATCATCTCCACATTTTCATTGGTATCAAAAACCTGCTGGGACATCATCTCTGAAAGTGCTGAGAAATCCTGCATCTTATCAAACATAATCTTAGAATCCGCCTGATACTTTCGTCCAACCTCCACCAGCTCCGTGTAGCTGTTCAAGGTCTTCTCCCTCATAAAGTCTACCACATTTTGAGACTCCTCGGTAAGGCCCTCAATCACATCCGTAACCATAGCAGAAAGCTCCTTGATCTCCCCCGCAATCTTGGTGGAGTCCACTGCCAGCGTCGTAATCTCTCCGGCCACAACCGCAAATCCTTTTCCTGCTTCCCCTGCTCTTGCAGCCTCAATGGATGCATTCAGAGCCAGAAGGTTCGTCTGGTCTGCAATGGCAATAATCTTTTCGCTTAAGACAGAAATCTCTGCGGCACACTTGGCTTTCTCAATCTTTTGTCCAAGAGCAACCTCCACTTCCTCTGCTTTTACCCCGATAACCTGACGCTCTTTTTCCGATTTCATCATGATATCGTAAGCCACACGATTGCTCTCCTGGGCATAATCAGCGCCTTCCTTTGCCTCCTGGGAGATATCCTGGATTGCTTCTGTCATCGCATTAAAAATCTCTGCAAGCTCCGTAATTTTGCCGGACACATCCTCCATAGAGGTAAGAACCTCCTCCATGTTCTGGGAAGCGCAGACAGACTCCTCTTTGGTACTCTTCGTGTCCAGATCCATCTCATGAATGGTCTCCCCCAGGCGGTCGGCGATGTCTGTAATCTCTCCCAGCATTTCTCTCATGGTAGAGAGAAACACATTCATATTGGACGCAATCTCAGAGGACTCATCCTTGGCAGATACCGTAAGCTCTGCCGTAAGGTCGCCTCCGTTTTTGGATAATTCCCCTACCTTGGTATTTACTTCTCGCAAAGAGGAAAGCACCTTTCGAATGGCAAGGTTGATGACCACAAGAAGGAACAAGCCAAAAACCACCCCTACCACAATCACCTGTAAAAACAGAATGCGATTCAATTCACTGCCATAGCCATATTTACTCAGTGCAGTCTTACATCCAAAGTAAATCAGTGCAATCGCTGCCAGGTAACACAAACTCACGGGAATCATAATTTTCTCACGAATTTTCATACTTTACGCCTTCTCCTAACTTTTTAAGAATTCTTTTCACATCCACGAACAAACGCCCTCTCCGGCATTTTATGATTCAGTCATACTTATAGGACCATCTTACTATTTTTCCATTGAGTAAGCAAGAAAAAAGAGATGTAATTTCCGTCATTATGACTTCACTACACCTCTTTATGGTTTATTCTATGGGAAAACCAATTGGATATATTTATTTTTCGCTTAAAAGCTTCTCTACCGATGCCAACTGAACGCAGGTTACGAATACCTGAGCTGCCTGAGTGAGCTCCTCAAGGCTTGGGTAGGTCGGGGCAATACGGATGGTAGAGTCCTTAGGATCCTTTCCGTATGGGAATGGAGCCCCTGCTGCTGTCATGACCACACCGGCCTCCTTGCAAAGGCCAACCACACGCTTTGCACAGCCCTCAAGCGTCTCAAAGGAGATGAAGTATCCTCCCTTAGGGCTGAGCCAGGTTCCGATTTCTCTTGTGGCAATTTCCTCCTCAAACAGATGGTACAGCATCTCGAATTTTGGACGGATAATTGCTGCGTGCTTCATCATGTGCGCATCGATGCCCTGACGGTTTTTGAAATATTTTACATGGCGAAGCTGATTAATCTTGTCGTAGCCGATGGTCTGCACCGTAAGCTGATACTTGATGTCCGCAACGTTATCCTTAGATGCTGCAAGAGCAGCGATACCGCCACCCGGCAGGCTCACCTTGCTGGTTGAGCAGAACTCAAATACCATATCCGGATTTCCGGCTTTTTCACATTCCTCGATGATGTTTAGGATACTGCACTGATTCTCCTCCCCCTCGTAAAGATGATGAACCGCATATGCGTTATCCCAGAAAATACGGAAGTCCTTTGCTGCCGGCTTTAGGTTGGCGAAGCGTCTTACTACCTCGTCTGAATACACGGCACCCGTTGGGTTTGCGTATTTTGGAACACACCAGATACCCTTTACGGACTCGTCGTTGTTTACATACTCTTCTACCATATCCATGTCCGGTCCATCCTCAGACATAGGGATGTTGATCATCTCGATTCCCATACGCTCTGTGATAGCGAAATGGCGATCATATCCCGGAACCGGGCAAAGGAATTTGACCTTATCCAGCTTGCACCAAGGAGTGCTTCCCATGTAACCAAACATCATACCGCGCATTACCTGATCGTACATAATGTTAAGACTTGAGTTGCCGTATACAATCACGTTCTCAGGCTTGCACTCTATCATCTCTGCGATGAAACGCTTTGCCTCCGGAATTCCGTCTAAAACTGCATAGTTGCGAAGGTCAATGCCGTTCTCACTGACATACTCTGTTCCGGAATGAATGACATTCATCATTGGAAGAGAAATCTCAAGCTGATCATTTCCCGGCTTACCCCGTGACATATCAAGGGAAAGTCCCAAATCCTTAATTTTCGCGTACTCTGACTCAAGGCTTGCTTTTTCCTGTAACAGTTCTTCTTTGGATAATTCCAGATAAGACTTCATCTCAGTTCTCCTTACTATAAAAATGAATTATTGTAGATATAATCTTGCATTTTAATAAGTATTTTCCCATGTTTTTCTGCATTTCCCATGAAATTATGACAGAAAAAGTGTCGCAAAATTCATTTACCTTTATCAGAATACATGATATTGCGACACTTTACAAGACTAATGTGCTTTTTCTACTTTCTGTGCAGAAAACATAGCTTTTTTCTAAATCCCCTAGGCAATCTGACAAGAGAAAAATAAAAAGTCGGTCTTTCCCTTCCTATTTTTCGTTCTCCTCTTGATACCCTTTTTTGCCAAGCTTACGGAAGTGCTCTTTGATTTTCTTTTCATATCCCATCTCCGTAGGGTGATAAAACCTGCAATCCGTAAGTCCATCCGGCAAATACTGCTGCTCCACATAATGGTTGGGATAATCGTGGGCATACTGATATCCAAGACCATGGCCAAGCTTTGCGGCCCCCTTATAATGAGAATCCTGCAGATGGGTTGGTATCGGCGGTGTCTTTTGGTCATTTACCGCGTCCATGGCCGCCGCAATGGACAGATAGCTGGCATTGCTCTTTGGGGCGCTGGCTATGTAGTTCACCGCCTCAGCCAAAATCAGCTGGGCCTCCGGCATCCCCACTCGCTCCACCGCCTGAGCCGCAGACACAGCAACCGTAAGGGCATTGGGGTCCGCAAGCCCCACATCCTCAGCCGCAGAAATCATAAGACGACGGCTGATAAACTTAATGTCCTCTCCTGCGTAGAGCATTCTGGCGAGGTAGTAAACCGCCGCATCCGGATCAGAGCCCCTTAAGGATTTGATAAAAGCAGATACGGTGTCGTAATGATTATCCCCTGTTTTATCATATGAGATAACACGCTTTTGGATACACTCACTTGCCACGTCAATGGTAATATGAATCCTTCCATCCTCCCCCCGGTCAGTGGTCATAATACCAAGCTCAATGGCGGTAAGAGCCGCTCTGGCGTCTCCATTGGACACATCGGATAAAAACTCCAGGGCATCCTCATCAATCACCGCTTTGTAGCTTCCCATACCCTTCTCCTCATCGTTTACCGCCCGAAGAAGGAGAGTTTTGATATCCTCCTTGGTAAGCTTCTTCAGCTCAAAAATAATAGACCTGGACAAAAGAGCCCCGTTTACCTCAAAGTAGGGATTCTCTGTGGTGGCACCGATTAATATAATGGTGCCATCCTCCACAAAAGGCAGAAGGTAATCCTGCTGTCCCTTATTGAAGCGATGAATCTCATCGATAAAGAGGATGGTCTTTTTCCCATACATTCCACGGTTATCCTTGGCTTTTGCAATGACCTCCTCCATGTCCTTCTTACCTGCGCTGGTAGCGTTAATCTGGGTAAATTCTGCGCTGGTGGTATTGGCAATCACCTTAGCCAGTGTCGTTTTTCCGGTTCCTGGAGGACCATAAAAAAGGATAGAGCTCAGCTTATCCGCCTTGATTGCACGGTAAAGCAGCTTATCCTTTCCGATAATATGCTGCTGGCCAACCACCTCGTCCAAGGTAGTTGGTCGCAGTCTCGAAGCCAGTGGTGACTCCTTTTCCATATTCTGTTCTCTCATGTACGCAAATAAATCCATCGAAAATCCTTTCTTTTCCCATAGGCTCTCTCAGGTATCCTCCAACCTTAAGCCTGACGGACGCCCGTTCTCCTATAAGCTCTTTCTTCTTTAGACCCTTGCGTACAAGCCATTCTCTCCCACATCAATCACAATGGTATCGCCCATATGAACACCGTCTGACAGAATCATCTTTGCAGCCAGGGTTTCTACATGCTTTTGCAGATATCTCTTCAGTGGACGAGCACCATAGACCGGATCGTAACCATGGTCAACCACATAGTTTTCAGCACTTTCGGTCAATTTCACCGAAAGCTCACGCTCCTTCAGTCTTGCGTTCAAATCATCCATCATTAAATGAATGATATTACCAATATTGTCTTTGGTCAATGGCTTAAACATAATAATTTCATCCAGCCGGTTCAAAAACTCCGGACGGAAATGACCACGAAGCTGGTTCATTACCGCTTCCTCCGATTCCTTCCTGATATTGCCGGTTTCATCAATTCCCTCCAGCAGAAATTCCGAACCCAAATTGCTGGTCATTATGATGATGGTATTCTTGAAATCCACCGTTCTGCCCTGGGAATCCGTGATTCGTCCATCATCCAATACCTGAAGCAGTACGTTAAATACGTCAGGATGTGCTTTCTCAACCTCATCAAAAAGTACAACGGAATAAGGTTTTCTGCGGACTGCTTCCGTCAGCTGACCACCCTCATCATAGCCTACATATCCCGGAGGTGCTCCAATGAGACGAGACACAGAATACTTCTCCATGTACTCACTCATATCAAGGCGCACCATATTGGATTCATCGTCAAACAGGCTTGCTGCAAGGGCCTTGGCAAGCTCCGTCTTACCCACACCGGTCGGTCCCAGGAAAAGGAAGGAGCCAATCGGCTTGCTCGGGTCCTTGATTCCCGCCTTGGAACGAATAATGGCCTCTGTCACAAGTGACACCCCATCATCCTGTCCGATGACTCTTCTGTGAAGCTCCTCATCCAGATGCAGAGTTTTATTTCTCTCACTTTCGGTAAGCTTCGCCACAGGAATTCCTGTCCAGCGGGAAATAATCCTTGCAATTTCCTCATCCGTAACCTTCTCACGGACCAGAGACATATCTTTATCCTTGACAGAGGCTTCCTCTATCTCCAGCTGCTTCTCCATCTGTGGAAGCACCCCGTACTGAAGCTCTGCTGCCTTTTCCAGGTCATAATTCTGCTGAGCAGTCTTAATCTCGTTTTTGGTATTTTCAATGCTCTCTCGAAGCTTGGAAACCTTCTCCACCGCCTGCTTCTCGTTGTCCCATTTTGCCTTCTTGCTGTTGAACTCATCCTTCAGCTCTGCCAGCTCCTTCTGAAGCTCAGCAAGTCGTTCCTGGCTTAAGTGGTCCTTCTCTTTTTTCAGAGCGGTCTCTTCAATCTCCATCTGCATCACTCTACGGTTCAGCTCATCCAGTTCCGTCGGCATGGAATCCAGCTCCGTCTTAATCAGCGCGCAGGCTTCATCCACCAGGTCAATGGCCTTGTCCGGAAGGAATCGGTCTGAGATGTATCGATTGGAAAGCACAGCCGCAGACACCAGCGCCGCATCCATGATTTTTACCCCGTGGAACACCTCGTAGCGGTCCTTCAAGCCTCGCAAAATGGAAATAGTCTCTTCCACGGTAGGTTCGTCTACCATAACCGGCTGGAAACGTCGCTCCAATGCAGCATCCTTCTCAATATATTCCCGGTACTCATCCAGGGTGGTTGCTCCGATACAGTGGAGTTCCCCTCTGGCGAGCATAGGTTTTAGAAGCTGTCCTGCGTCCATAGCGCCGTCTGTTTTACCTGCACCTACAATGGTGTGCAGCTCGTCGATAAAAAGGATAATCTGGCCATCTGAGGCCTTCACCTCATCAAGTACCGCCTTCAGACGCTCTTCAAACTCACCTCTGTATTTGGCACCTGCCACTAGGGCTCCCATATCCAGTGCAAACAGCTTTTTATCCTTCAGTCCCTCCGGCACATCGCCTTTTACAATACGCTGGGCCAGTCCCTCTACTACCGCTGTTTTACCAACTCCTGGCTCACCTATGAGCACCGGATTATTCTTGGTTTTTCTGGAAAGGATACGAACTGCATTTCGGATTTCTTCATCTCGGCCGATCACCGGATCCAGTTTCTGCTGCCTTGCTCTCTCCACCATGTCATACCCATACTTCTCCAAGGTATCATAGGTTGCCTCCGGATTATCACTGGTCACTCTCTGATTTCCTCTTACGGTGGACAGTGCCTGTAAAAACCTCTCTCTTGTGAGGCCGTACTCCTTCATCAAATCTTTGATTGCCGCATTTGGGTACTTCAGCATGCTAAGGAACAGATGCTCCACCGACACATACTCATCCCCCATGCTCTTTGCCTCATCCTCTGCGTGTATCAACGCATTGTTCATATATTGGCCAACGTGAAGCTGTCCACCGGACACCTTCACTCTGGCCTCCAGCTTCCGTATTGCATTCTCCCTAAAATGCTCCAGATTGATTTCCATCTTCTCAATCAGCTTTGGAATCAAGCCATCCTCCTGCTGCAGCAACGCCACCAGCAGATGCTCCTGCTCAATCTCCTGATTGCCATACTCATACGCAAGCTTCTCGCAATCATTTACTGCCTCCACAGACTTCTGTGTGAACTTCTGAATATTCATAAACCCACCTCCAATTCTGAAACTATTATAACCTCTTTACGCTATCGTTATACCACATTTTATTAGCACTCTCAAGAGGTGAGTGCTAAACTTTTTATAAATTTTCACTGCTCCCCCTCCTCCCATGGTCCACCATCTGCTTCTCGGATTATGAAAGAGGCTCCCACTGTGACTGGGATGGCTCCAATGGGCTTGCGCTTCCGGGACGGGGACGGGGCTAATGGGCTTGGTCTTTCGGACCGGGTGGGACGGGGCTAATCGCTTGGTCCTTTTACAAGGTCGCTTAGTCTTTTGCAGGGGTGGGAGCTCAGACTGCTATTTCCAGTACGCCAACGGTTTGAACACTCCGTAAAGATTGTGCACCAAAGGAGGGCACTACGTGTTCCTCGCCTGTTCCTCTAAGGAGGCGCCTTCACGAATTTTATTGTGGGCGCTCTCGCTTATGTCGTTCTTCGAGCCGCAAAGCGAAACGGTCCTAGTCGTCCGGGGGACGACTGTTTAGGACGGACCGAAGCGGAGCGTAGAACCCACGGTATCGTTCAGGACGCCTCCGAGAGGAACAACGGCTCGTCTCAAAATGTGCCCTTCCTTTTGGCGCACAATCTTTGCGGAGCGTCCAAACTTTGGCGAACTGGAATTATCGAGGAAGTCTGAGCCCCACCCCGCAAAAACTAGCGATTTTGTAACTGGGACCAAGCGATTAGCCCCGTCCCCCCGGCCCGAAAGACCAAGCCCATTAGCCCCGTCCCCGTCCCGGAAGCGCAAGCCCATTGGAGCCATCCCAGTCACAGTGGAAGTCCCCTTATGCACCCGAGAAGCAGATGGTGGACCATGGGAGGAGGGGGAGTGGTGAAAGATTTATAAAAAGTTTAACGCAAAAACCCGCAGGAGAGTGCTCCTGCGGGATAACGATGGCGATCCTAGATTATGAAGCGTTCGGCCTCGCGGTTAAGGATGTTGGCTACTTCTTTGTTTTCGAGAATGTGACCGGAGATGCCTGCGATCTCTCCGGAGAGATTTTCCGTGTTGGATGCTGCTATCTGGATTCCCTCTGAGCTCTCCTGAACAGAGTTTGTGATGCTCATTGCAAATTCCTGTACCTGTTCGGTCTGGCTGCGCAGCTCATCCGACATCATATGGAACTGATTTACGATCTCGTTTACATGGTTGGCATCCTTGCTGTACTGCATGCCTGCCTCCACGAAGCTATCATAGTCCGGAAGAATGGTATCCTCTATGTAGTTCACTAACTCGTTAGCATGATTGGTTAGCTGACGTACCGCATCAATAATCAGATTGTTGATGTCCTGAATGTGAGTTGCAGTATCTCTGCTGGAATCAGAAAGCTGGCTGATTTCAGAAGCCACTACAGAGAATCCACGGCCGGCCTCTCCGGCTCTTGCAGCCTCGATGGAAGCGTTTAGTGCAAGAAGGTTGGTCTGGCTTGCAATGTTTAAGATGTCATTGGTAAGCTGTTTAATCTGCTCCACCTGCTTGCTTTCCTCCATAGCCTCCTGAAGCTTGGAGATAATGGCCTGAGTCATGTTGCTGGCTTCATTTTTGTTCTTGATTGCATTATTCTTAAGGCCAAGTGCTGACTGCTCCATTTTGTCTGTGTAGCTGAGAAGCTCATCGGACCCAGCGGAAAGCTCCTGAACACTGGCACCAATATTGGAAAGCTGACCACTGATGCCACTTACCGAGTTTGTAACATCAGACATGGATGCCGAAAGCTCCTCCATTGCTGCAGAAATATCTCTGGCATTGTCATCTGAAAGCGTAATCTTTTTTCCAACCAGATCAACAATATTGTTCATCTCTTTGGAGCTCTCTGTAATGCTCTGCATAACGTTCTGAAGAGTCTCAATAAATCCGTTGACACTTCCTCCAATGACACCAATTTCATCTTTTCCGGTGATATTGATACGCATAGAGAGGTCACCCTCATCATTTTTAATATCCCGAATCATCTTATCCAGTTTGTTACTGATATAATGCATAGGTCTTACAATGCCTCTGTTACAGATAACAAAAGCAAACACGGACATCAAAAGAGCAATCGCAAAAAATAGCACGGAAGAAACTATTGCCACCCGGTAAGCTTTCTGCTGACTTAACAAAGCGTTTTCCATCTCCGCCTTACGCATATCAATAAGACGGTTAATCTTGTAATTTAAGTAATCCTCAGCAGGCTTTTGCTTTACATTGATTGCGATACGCTGCGCATCATTGTCCTCATCCATACTTCCTGCAAGGACCTCATTGACTCCTTCGATGTACTTATCGAATTTTGTACGCATCGCACCCACATATTCCTGCTCCTTTTTGGTCAGGTGCTTTGACTCATAGGAAGAAAACAGTTCCTCCATATAGGAAATCTGAGCCTTGATGTTATTTTCATACTCATTTTTTGTAGTGGCATTTTCCGCCTTACAGTGTCCATACATATTCTTACCAATAGACTGGAGTGTGGACTCCATCTCCATCAAAATCTCGATATTATCAGAACATTCATCGGAAATGACATAACTGGTATTTAAAAGATTCCTCTCATTCAAAAGTGCAAAGCCATTGGAAAGCATAATGACAATGGAGAGAATCACGATTGGTACAAGGACCTTTACACGAATACTGATATTATTCATAATGCTACCTCCTTAGCGTGACAGATTTGGATACTTAACAGAGATTTCCTTGTAGAAATTCTCCAATGCTGTCTCATAATCACACTCACCGTCAAAGTAAGGATGCATGCAGCTTTGGAATTTCTCATTCAAACCGCTGTCGTATTCGGTAATGTTGCTCATATCGATTTTCTTTGCAGCCTCTGCAAAAAGTGCGATATGATTCTGCCCACCAAGGAAATCGGAAGCATAATCACTGCCTGCGATTTCATTCATAGCATCTTCATTATTGGTGTAGTCCTGCGTATCTAATGTAATCTGCTTCATAGTCTCCTGATCGCAGGTCAGACGATACATCAGGTCTTTGATAAATGGAAGGTTGTCTGTGCCGTTTGCAGCACAAATCCATGTTCCACCCCAGTAATAGGCCTGCGGTCCTTCACAGACTGCGTAGTCTCCATAGATACCATTTCCAACAGCTGCTTCCGCACTGCTGTCTGCAAGGGAGTTGCCCATCAAGGTAAAGTTGATTCCCCAAGTAGAATAGAAGAAGCCAAATACATCTCCCTCCGGCCCCTGATCCTTACTCCAGCCCGGAGACCATAGTCCCGTTTTGTTGGTGTAATCGTTTTCAGTGTAAGCCTTGGTCTGCTCTACCCAGCGAACCATGCTCTCATCGATGTTGATTTTGTTGTCCACTACCCATGGTCTGGTCATATTATTGGAAAAGGTACGGAACGCATCATCATAACCCGAAAGCATCTTGTATCCTGCACCCCTCATCTGCTCCGCAACAGCATCAAAGCTATCCCAGTCCTTTAATTTTTCCTGAACCGCTGTAGGATCATCTGTTCCAAGCACCTGCTTTGCAATAGATCTACGATAGGCAAAAAGCCCCGGAGTAGCCTGCCATGACACTCCCTTTAACACTCCATCCACAGATACAATATCCTTGGTATACTGGTATTGTTTTGACACATCCTCCTGTGTCAGACCAACATCCGTTAATACATCAAGGGTATAATCCGACTTCACATATTTAGAAGCATAATCTGCCTCCACCAGAAAAATGTCTACCTTATCATCGTCGATGGCGTTTTCCTGTTCCTCCAGAGCCTCGTCCAGATTCGTCTGGTAAGCAGAGTCATCATTGGTCACTACAATGAAGTTCACCTCAACTCCGTGCTCCTCTGCGATATCCTTTGCGTAAGCCTCATAAATTCCCTTGAACTCGGTATTCCAGCTGTAAATATTTACAACCTCACCCTCCGTTCTTTCTTCCTGACTTCCTGTAGATGCAACACCACATCCACTTAGAGCCGTACAAACAACCAAA
>JALEPP010000111.1 GCA_022767075.1 Agathobacter sp.
CCGCAATGTCTGTCCCCTTTAATGTGGATACATTGTCTTTCTCGATGCCACCAATTGCCACAACCGGAATTGGTACGCTTTTACATATTTCCTGCAAAAGAGAACGGGACATGGGCTTTGCATCTTTCTTGGTGGAGGTGCCAAATACGGCTCCGCTTCCCAGATAGTCCGCCCCCTGTTTCCACGCAAGCATTGCCTGATCTGTTGTTTTTGCTGTGACTCCAATGATCTTGTCCGGCCCAAGAATTTCTCTCGCCAGCTGGGGACTCATATCGCACTGTCCGATATGAACTCCATCTGCATCAATTCTTTTGGCAAGCTCTACATGATCATTGATTAAAAAAGGAATCTGATAGCGTCTGCATAGCTGTAACAGCTCTCTGGCCGTCTCTTCCATCTCTTGCTCCGTAAGATTTTTATCCCGGTACTGTATCATGGTAGCTCCGCCCTTTAAAGCTTCTTCCACCTGTTCCATCAGACTCATTTCCTGATGCCATTCATCGTGGGTGATGGCATAGAGCTTCAGTTGTTCTTTCTTCATAATGTTCCTCTGCTTTGCAACTAAGATTTTCGCCTTCCTCGAATCGGAAAGCTTTATAAAAAAGAAGCGCAGGAACCACGTGAGATTCCCGCGCAAAAAATCCATTGCGTCTCTCTATCTCCCTACGTTGGCATTATCCAAATCAGGTTATGGGTCAAAGCATTCGCTTACTCTCAGCCTGCTCATTTGCAAGCTCCCCTTTTTTGTCCTCTCTCATTATATCCTTTTTGCGGAGAAATACAACCTCAAATCTTTTTCTTGAGAAAATAGGAAAATAGTATCATAATAGAAGTGAATAGTTTCTATGGCATATGCAAAGAGGTATCATATGAATTACACGTTTTCAATTATTCTGTTTACTCAGGGGATTTTGGCGGGATACTTGGGACTCGCCTCCTGTTTTAATAAAAATAGAACCATCTCTGTTCGGCTTTGCACCTTAATCTTTGGTGCTGCCAGCAGTCTGTGGAGCATCACCTTTGCTATGGTTTTTGATGCCCAATCTCCGCTTTTTGCGTACCGTTGCAGGAGCATCGGTATGATTGGAGTCTTTCTGTACCTGATTGCCGGTGTGATTCTGGTAGGAATCATCGCAGACGTTCCTTCCAAGGTGAAGCTGCCTATTAATTGCTTTTCCCTCCTTGGGGTTCCTCTTTGCCACTTTACCGCCCAGAGAGACCAGGCCACCTTTTACAAGACAAAATGGGGCATGTCCTACTCCCTCACCAGCGGTCTTGTGAACAACCTCTATTCTGCGTACACCGTAATTATGTGCCTGTTTATTCTTGGCTATTTGCTCTACATGCTTCGAATGAGAAAGGAGCACCGTTTCCAGCGCTTAGGACATCTGTTTCTTTTGGTGCTCTTTCTTGTTTTTATGGGTAGTCTTTTGGACACCCTTTTCCCAATGCTGGGTACTCCTGCCATTCCGGGTTCCTCTACGACACAGTTTTATGGTTATCTGGTGTCTCTCTATGCCCTTAGGGATTATGAGCAGACCCAGACTACGGTTCCCAATATGTCACAGTTTATCTACTCCTTCCTGTCGATTCCGGTGTGTGTATACAACGCCAAGAAGGAACTCCGCCTTATGAACGATGCTGCTGAGGACTTTTTCCAGACAGACCGTAAAAAGCTGGTAAAAACCTCGCCCCGTCTGCACACCTTGTTTAAAACCTTAGACGGAACTGACCTTGAGACCGTGTTCGACTTTGAAGAGGAGCAGAAGGTCATTCAGGTCCTATACCTGCGTACCCAGTCCACCTGTCAGGTAAAGATTGACAAAATTCGGGATGACTATGGGGACATTATCGGATACCTCATTGTCATTGATGATATTACCGACCATATTAACATTCTCCGACGCCTGGAGGCTGCCAATCGGGCAAAGACCACCTTTTTGGCCAACATGTCTCATGAGATCCGCACCCCTATGAATGCCATTGTGGGATTTTCTGAGATTCTCCTAAAACAGCCCTTAAACGAGCAGCAGCTGGAGTATGTTGCAAGCATACGTGAATCCTCCTACAGCCTTCTGGGTATTATCAACGATATCCTGGATATTTCCAAAATCGAATCCGGCCACATGGAGCTCATCAATTTGCCTTACGACACCAAAAAGCTGTTAAAGAACGTCATCCATCAGATTAACACGTTAACGACCCAAAAGGGGTTGGATTTCCGTCTTAATATTTCAAAGGATTTGCCAAAGACCCTGAACGGAGATGCCACAAGAATTACCGAAATTCTCATTAACCTTTTGAATAATGCCGTAAAATATACCTCCGAAGGAATGGTTTCTCTGACTATTGATTGTAGCTTCCAAAGGGACGACCAGGTGGAGCTATTGGTTACCGTTTCCGACACCGGAAGTGGTATTGCTCCTGAAAACCTCCCTCTTATTTTCGATGCCTTTGAACAGGTTGACAGAGATTTACACTCCGGAATCGAAGGAACCGGACTGGGGCTTTCCATCGTAAAAGGATATCTGAACCTGATGAATGGAACCGTGGAGGTAGAAAGTACCGTGGGTGAAGGGTCCACCTTCCACGTCTGTATCCCGCAACCCGTAATAGATGCTGCTCCAATGGGAGAAATCACAGTGTCTGGAGAAGGAACTACCGTATCCAACATTGGAGATCTTGCCATTGCAGATACCAAGGTATTGGTCGTAGATGATAACAACATCAACCTCAGGGTAATTACGTCCACCCTGGAATGCTACGGACTAAACGTGGATTCTGTGTCCAGCGGAGCGCTGGCTATTGAAGCCTGTGGCAAGAACCGATACGATCTGATTTTTATGGATCAAATGATGCCCGGATTAAACGGAATTGATACCATGAAGGAGATTCGAGGTCTTTCCAGCCACTATGCTCCATCGGGTCACTGTAAGATAGCTGTACTTACTGCTAATGCAATCAAGGGTGCTAAGGAAAGCCTTTTGGAGGAGGGCTTTGATGAATATCTGAAAAAGCCGTTAGAATTGGATTGTCTGGAGGAATTCCTAACAGCCTCCGTGGATCCTGCCCGGATTTCCTATGAAGCCCACTCCAAAACCCGGGACAACCACACCGCAACCAGATCCCTTCGTATCCCTGAGATTGATATAGACACAGGGCTCTCTCACTGCGGCAATCAAATGGACCAATACCTTGAGATTTTGGCAATGACCGTACCTACCGGAAGAAAGTATCTACAGCACTTCAAGGAACAACTGGACCACGATCTGGATTCCTTCGTAATCAATATCCACGCCACCAAGGGCATGTGTTACAATATTGGAGCTATGAGCTGTGGCGATTTTGCAAAGAAGCTTGAAATGGCAGGCCGTCAGAATCAGGTGGAGGAAATCCTGCAATGGTATCCTGAGTTTTACCAATTGTTTGAAGCATTGCTGGATAATATTGAGGAGGCGTTAAAGCCACTGGGAATCTCTATCCCGGATGCCACTGAAAAAGAGACTCCTACTATGGAACATTTGCTCAGTCAAATGAAGGAAGCTGCCCTGGGATATGACATTCCGACTCTGGATTCTATTTTAAATCAGCTGAAGAACCTTCCTAAAAAGGATGAGGAGCTCCTATGCAAGATTGAAAACTGCGTACAAGCCTTTGATTTAGAGCAGCTACAAGAAATTTTATCAGACGAAAAGGAGGCACTTTCATGAAACATTACGCACTGATTACAGGGGCAAGCTCCGGTCTTGGAACAGAATTTGCCAGGCAATTATGTAAGGATGGCTACTCTCTCATTTTGGTGGCCAGACGTATGGACCGCTTGGAAGCAATAAAAAGGGAACTCGCCCCAGAGGGCAGAGATATCCAAATCATTGCTGCGGATCTTTCCAGCACCTCTGGCTGTGAAAAAGTGATGGAGCAGTTGCAGGAGCTTCCAATTGACCTATTGATCAACAATGCCGGCTTTGGAGATTGTGGTGTGTTTTCAGAGACGATGCTCTCTAAGGATCTCCAAATGATCGATGTCAACATCAAAGCCATGCATACTCTTATGAAGCGGATGCTACCAAAAATGCATAAGCAGGGCTATGGCTCTATTCTGAATGTTGCCTCCTCTGCCGGTTTGCTTCCGGCCGGACCTTATATGGCAACCTATTATGCAACCAAAGCCTATGTGGCCAGTCTTACCAGAGCGGTTGCCAGAGAAGAAAAGGAGCGAAACAGTGGCATTTACATCGGTGCTCTGTGCCCGGGCCCTGTAGATACGGAGTTCAACCGGGTTGCAAATGTGGAATTTGCCCTAAAGGGTATTACCCCGTCCTATTGTGTCTCCTACGCATTGAAGAAAATGAAGCAGAAAAAGACAGTCATTGTGCCAACCTTTGCCCTAAAATGTGCCACAACAATGGGCAGATTCCTGCCACAGAAGCTATTGGTCCAGATAACCGGACATCAACAAAAGAAAAAAATCTATCACTAAAAAAGTAATAATACCAGCTCTACAGAGACACCGCGCAAAAGCTTCCTTTGAGGCAATGACCCGGGAAGATACTGAAACAATGCTGACATTAAATCGACGTTATTTAGAAATACTGAAACAAGAGTTTTCAAAAATATGATGAATGCTTGAGGTTTATTATGCAAATACAGTTATCGGAACACTTTACTTATAAAAAATTAATACGATTTGTACTTCCGTCCATTATTATGATGATATTCACTTCCATCTACAATGTTGTGGACGGTTTGTTCGTATCCAACTTTGTGGGAAAGACAGCTCTGGCCGCTATCAATATTACCCTGCCTTTCCTCATGGCGATTGCAGCCATTGGTTTCATGATTGGAACCGGAGGAAGTGCGTTGGTAGGAAAAACCTTAGGGGAAGGAAAAAGAAAGGAAGCCAACCAGTACTTTTCCCTTCTGGTATACACCGCACTGACACTGGGAATTGTCTTTTCCATACTGGGCTTTTTATTTCTGCCGGCCTTGGGTCATGTGCTTGGGGCAGACGGAGAGCTTCTTGAGTTATGTGTGCTCTATGGTCGTATCTCCTGCATCTCCATGCCATTTTTCATGCTGCAGAATGTGTTCCAAAGCTTCTTTGTCACAGCCGAAAAGCCAAGACTGGGGCTTACGGTTATGATTTCTGCCGGGATAACCAATATAGTCCTGGATTTCCTATTGGTAGGGGTTTTACGTCTGGGGATAGCCGGTGCTGCCATTGCAACCGTATGCGGAGAGCTTTTAGGTGGTTCCTTCCCACTGTTCTATTTCTTCCGAAAAAACAATAGCTTACTAAGGCTTGGAAAGACACATTTCCGGTTACAGGTACTAAAAAAGGCTTTCCTAAACGGTTCCTCGGAGCTTATGACAAACCTTTCCAGCTCCATTGTGAACACCCTCTACAACCTCCAACTGATGCATATAGCAGGGGAGGATGGGGTAGCGGCATACGGAACCATCATGTATGTCAACTTCGTATTTGTATCCGTGTTTCTGGGCTATTCCATGGGAAGTGCACCTATTATCAGCTACCACTATGGGGCAGGCAATCACAATGAGCTAAAGAATATGTTCAAAAAAAGTCTAAGTCTCATAGCCATCTGGGGAATTGTATTGACTACCGCCGCCCAGTTTCTCGCCAGACCTTTTTCAAGGTTCTTTGTCGGATATGATGTGGGACTCTTTGAGATGACGGTCCACGGTTTCCAAATCTATTCCCTGGTGTATCTTGTCAATGGGTACAACATTTTTGGATCCAGCTTTTTCACTGCTCTCAACAATGGAATATTGTCTGCTGTGATTTCCTTCCTGAGAACCCTGGTGTTCCAAATTGGGGCGATTATTGTGCTCCCATTTCTTCTTGGAATCGACGGTGTGTGGGCATCCATTCTGGTTGCGGAGGTTCTAACCCTATTTATTACTGTATCCTTCTTTATAAAAAAACGAGATTACTACCACTACTAGTTGGTAGTAATCTCGTTATAGCATCTTTCCCATTATTCCGTATCCTTCTCATAATAAGTTTCGATCAGAATATCAAACCTCGCTAGGAGCTTCTCAAATTGTAGTACAGTGCCGACCCCAGGACAATGGCCGCCCCCACCAGACTCACCGCTCCGATAGTCTCCCCGTAGAAGATTGCCACAAGCACCGGATTCAATACCGGTTCAATCATGGAAATCAAGGAGGCACCTACCGGAGGAACCTTGTCCAACGCCATATTCAGGAAAATGTAGGCAAGCCCAATCTGGACAATTCCAAGCACGATAATCGTGACAACATTGGTAGCT
Organism: Agathobacter sp.; assembly: GCA_022767075.1. Lineage (GTDB taxonomy): Bacteria > Bacillota > Clostridia > Lachnospirales > Lachnospiraceae > Roseburia. The sequence continues at coordinate 6,294 of JALEPP010000111.1, forward strand.
CCCCAGTCACCTTCCCTCATGTAAAACGGAATCCCAATAACAAAATTCAACCCAAAGGATATTAGGGCTGAGGATTCAAAATCTGATCCGGGAATCTTTTTTATCAAGAACACCACCGCATAGAAGAATCCGGATATAAGAGCCAGAACATTTCCGGCCATTCCCCCTGCGGAGATGCTGTCAAAAAAGAAAAACAGAATTCCCACAAAGGATAGCGCTGATGCAAGGACAGACACCCGATCCGGTTTTTTCTTTTGAAATACCCACATGAGCAAAATGATGTAGATTGGCAAAGTAAACTGTAAAATAATCGCATTGGCCGCGGTAGTAAGCTTATTGGCCATGATGAACGTAATGTTCATCAGAGAGTTGGCTACTACTCCTATCAACACCTGCCAGTTGAAACGGATGGCGTGCCGGGTATAAACCATATACCCCACAAATACAAAAAACGCCAAAAAGGAGCGGAGTCCATTGATGCTCATGGAAGACATGGTATTAAGCTTAATTAACAAACCTCCTGTTGCAAAGCATACTGCTGATAAAACGGTAAAGATAATTCCCTTATTTTGTGCTGACATAACTTTCCTCGCTTACTGATTTCTCTATTCTTATTATAATAAAAAGGCGTCCCTACACAAGTAGAAACGCCTTTGGCTTTATGTTGATGTTTTATGTTAATATCTTCATCAAAACCTTACATTTTCTCGAATCTGGATACCTCTCCGGATAATCCATCGGAAATGTTTTTGTTCTCTCCTGCCTGAACGGTAATGGAAGATATGGCCATAACAAGTTTGGAAATCTCTTCAGCCACATTGGATACTCCCTGAGCAGACTCCTCAATGGTAACAGAGATATTGTTGATTCCATCGTTCATATGAGTCATGGTGCTCACACTGTCTGTAGCCATCTCCGCGAATTCAGAGAATATGCTGCTTGCTTGATCTGAATCCTCTTCATATCGACCAATGATGTCCACAAAGTTATCATAATCAGAAACTACTTCCTCGTCCACGAAACGAATCATCTCAGTAGCATTTCCTGCCAAATCGGTAACTGCGGTAATAACCTGCTGGCTGATTGCCTGAATGTTATTTGCAGTCTCTCTGGAATCATCTGCAAGCTGTCGAATCTCATCTGCAACTACTGCAAATCCTTTACCGGCTTCTCCTGCTCTTGCAGCCTCAATACTAGCGTTCAACGCGAGGAGGTTGGTCTGTGCAGCGATACTGAGAATATTCTCTGTAAGCTCCGTAATCTGGCTAACCGACTTTGAAGCCTCTACTGCATTTACAACGCCCTTCTCGATATTCTCAAAGGTGGCGATTGTTTTCTCTTTTGATTCAACTGCTTCCTGATGACGATCCGAAGCTTTTCCCTTTACCTCCTGCATACGTGCAGCAGCGGAATCAGCAATATTATTAATCTTGGAAATCTTATTCAACATATCTCCACATGCAGCAGTCAGCTCATGAAGGGATGCAGAAACCTCCTCCATAGAAGCCGCAAGCTCCTCAGATGTGGCACTGACATTGGTAGCATTCACATTGGAAGCCTCCGCCTCCTCACGAACCAAGGTTACAGAATTGTTCATATCTGCTGAAGCATTCTGAATCTTGACCATCAAATCCTGAAGCACTTCAATGAACTTGTTAATTCCATTGGCCAGCTGACCAATCTCATCTGTGGTTTTGGTGTTAACACGGAGTGTCAGGTCACCCTTTCCGGATTCAATATTATTAATAATCTCATCCAGGTCATTTTTTGCTCTCTGTGCCGGTCGAACCACAGTCCTGCGAATAACTACACATAGTATAGTAATCACTACAGCTACTGCAAATATCAGAATCATGTCAAACGCAAAGGTTCCGCTGATTCTGGTGCCAATGTGACCCAATCCGGAAACCAGGTCATCTCTTGCTGCCATCATGGTGGCATTATCTCCGGACTGTCCTGCAGCATCCAGCCTGTTAAAAGCATCTATAATCTGCGTATTCAGACTAGCGATGATGCTTAAAGCGCTGACATTTGCCAGGATAATCAAAAGCGATAAAGCTCCAAGAATTGTGAACATTCCGGTTATTTTTCTGTTCAAGCTCTTTTGTTTCTTCATAAACCCATTCCCTTCTCTGGTAATTAGTACTACAGTACTATTATATTTTTATCCACAATATTATGCAAGTGATTTATATGTTAAATTACCGAAAAAAGTCTAATGTATCATTCATCTGCTTCGAATGTTCATTCATCTGGAATGCAATATCAGCGACACCGTGCATCATAGCATTCAGTTCCTGAATATTGGCCGTAACCTCCTGGGTGGCTGCTGCATTGGATGAGCTTACGTCCGTAAGTCCATCGCTGCTTGCGGTAATGTTGGAATTTAAAGAGACCATATCAGCCACTAGCTGTTTGATTTCCTCTGCTTTGTCCGCAGTAAGTTCAATCTGGCGATCCAAAGCGCCAAACTCCTCCAGGACTACTCCGATTTCCTCTTTTTGCTCCCGGTTATTTTCTACAATGTTCTCGGAAGCAGATACACATTCCTCGCAAGCCCTAATCAGCTCTGCAATAATGGATTTGATGCGATTCAGCTCTGAGCTTGTGTTATCCGAAAGCACTCTGATTTCTTCCGCAACCACAGCAAAGCCTCTGCCTGCTTCCCCGGCTCTGGCCGCCTCTATGGAAGCATTTAAGGATAAAAGGTTGGTCTGTCCCGAGATTCCTTCAATGACGGAGATAATCTCTTCCACCTTTCCCACCACCTCGTTTACCTTCTGGATACGCTCTGAAATATAGGAGATACCTTCGTCCATCTTGATGCTGCTTCTCTGCATCTTAAGCATCTTTTCATTCATTACCGCACTGCGCTCCTGTACATCCATCGCCTGGGTACGAATATCAAATACGGAGGTATCTATTGTGTTGGTCTCATTGGACATATGCTCAAGATTGCTATTAATATCCGAAATAGAGGTAGCCATGTTGGTTGAGCCTTCTGCCACATCCTCTACAGCCTTTGAGATTTCCTCGTTGGCTTCCAGGGTCTGTTCACTGGTAATGTTCAGCTCGGAGCTTTGCTTAGCCATGGTACTGCTGGTCTGACGGATTTTCTGTACGATGGAGTTGAGGGCTTCCGTCATCTCCTTTACGGAGGAAACCATTCTTCCGATTTCATCCTGAGAATTCTTCATGTCAGAGAAATCCACACTCAGGTTTCCCTGTGCCACCTGATGCAGCTTTTCGCTTACCTGGTTCAAAGGTCTTGCGATTCTCTTGCTGAACACCACTGCTACGATTGCAAAAACCACTACAAGAACGACTGCTACCGCGATTGCTACAGACGTAGCTCTTGTGGTTCCGGCCAGTGCATCCGTCTCGTCTGCGGAAACCACAAGTATGTAGTTTCTTGGGGTAATCTGATAGCTTGCGTATTTGGTCACACCCTTATAGTCATACTCCACCACGTCGGGTTCCGGACAATTGCCCTCTGCAAGCTGGGCAACCAGGCCTTTTACCACCTGATTTTCTACCGGCTGACCCACCTTCTCCTTGGTCGGATGATAGAGCATGATGCCCTCCTCATCCACTACATAGATGTAAGAGCTTTCCATTCCTCTTACCTTTACCCCACCAAGCAGCTGGTTATACTGACCGTAAGAAAGTGGACTTCCATCTTGGTCCGCCTGTGCCCTTTCAATGGTTGTGGCGTAGCTTTCTGCGATTCCTAGCATATTGCTCTGTACCGACGCACTAATTTGTTTTTTGGCCGATTGGGTACAGATTAAAATCGTGATCAGATTCGATAAAACCACTGCAATAATCACCAATGCCCCAATCCTTGTGGCGATGCTTTTGCGTTTCTCCTTTTTCATAAAACTACCCTCCAAAATCCTTGTTATGTACTAGGGCTATTGTACCATAATTCCCTAATATTCTACAACTCTTTCCGGTAATTTTTTCAGAAAAAATACCCTTTCATCGCCACCTTGGTATCGGTCTGTTTTTACCCTCTAGGACTCCCGAATCATACGGCACGGCTCCACCCTTCGGATTCTTACTGACATCAATACGGAGGCCACCAAAGAGGTAACCGTAATCAAAAGAACAGTTAACGCCATATAAGAAAAACCCTTTTCCATGTCACATCCACGCACTCCGCAGAAGGCCAGACACATAGATGTGAGGGAATCAAACGTGAAATAGGAGACAATCACCCCAAAGACAGAGCCCACTAGCGCCGTAGGTACGTAATTCATAATCACACCAAGCATCAGCTGTCCGGTTGTGAAGCCCATGGCTTTTTTCACACCCATCTTGACCTTTTCCTGTGTCAGCTTCATACGGATCATCAAGAACAGAATGATCATAATGATAAGCACCGTACAAATATTAAACACCAGGCAAAGCATCGCCATGGACTGGGAAATCGGATCACAGGTCGACTGGATAATCTGCTTCGAATTAATCACCTCAAGCTCCGGATACAGCTTATGGATTTCCTTCTCTAAGGTGCCAAATTTCATGTCCTCCCGGGTATAAAGCATCAAGACATTTGGTTTTACAGAGCTGTTGACCCTTCGTACTCCATCGAAGGTCATAACCGCCTTCTTTCCCAGATATTCAATATGCTGCGTCATTCCTACCACAAGATACTCATCAGTGGTATTCCCACTGGTAACACGGATTACATCCCCAACTCTTGCATCCAGCTTCTCACAAACCAGACGGCTGATTGCAATCTCATTGTCATAAAGCGGATAGCGGCCTTCCACGATGGTTCTTGTCTGGATCTTATCGGTATCCTCCCAATAATCCACTGTATAGCTTTCCTCTGCACTTCCTTTTGCCAGCTTCATAGTGTTGCTGGTGAAGTAGTTTACATCCTTTACTCCCTGAATCTCTCCAATCTTTTCCCCAACCTCATGGATATCCATATCATCAGGCACCTGAATCTGTGCAGAGGTTCTCTCTAATCCAACCAGCTGAAGCATATTGTCCTGAGATTCTACAAAATTCTGCTGTAGGAAAAAGCCGGAGCTACATGCCACTGCAAGCACCATAATGATAAGACAGATTGCCACACTCTTTTTCTTTTGATTTAAAATCCCCTTTACTCCCAGGGCTACATTGAGTGGAAGGAACGTTTTTTCCAATGGAAGATGATTTTTACGGAAATTATGAGTCTTTACACCTCCTCTTAAGGCGTCCAGAATCGATATTTTCTTGTACCCTCTGGCTTCCAGATAGGTTGCCAGCACAATAAATACAAATATCACGGTTCCTGTTATAAGGGCACTTCTTCCATCAAATCCCAGCTGCCATCTGACTCCAATGGATGATGCAATAATCCCTCCTATAGCCTCGGATAAAAACGGGGAAATCGTCAGAGCAGCTGCAATTCCCACCAGTGCTACAAGAATGCTCTCCATTACAGTGGCAAACATCAGCTGACCTGTGGTAAAACCGGCCGCTTCCATAATTCCCGTATTGGTCATATTCTGCTCGATGGAGTTTTGGATACTAAAGCATACGATTACAATTGCAACCACCAGAATAATCACCGCAAAAGCCACTAATATGGCCATGATGATATTGGCTGTAAGGGTATCCCCAAAACGCATGGTGCCGTAATTGACCTGAAGATTATAGTACTGCTTGTATTCCGGAGATTTTTTTTCCAATACTGCACTGATTTTGCCTTCCACGTCTTCTGTGTTCGCATCCGGTGTTGTGCACACGCGAAATGTGTGAAACACAGACATCTGTTCTCCCATTTTCTCATACATTTTCGGAGCAACCTGCACATGGAAAATCGAGATATTCGTTGGCTGTGCAAAGAGCACATCCTCCATAAATCCATAGACCTCACACTCATAGGTGGTCTGGTTTACTTTTATCTTAACCAGATCCCCGGTCTCATAGCCCTTGCCCACATGAAGGAAATACGGCAGAATAATCGAATTGTCCTTTGCCACGTCTCCCCTATTAATGATTTCAGGGGTAAAGAAAGCATACCTTTTATCCATTCTTTCTACCATGAAGGACATCTCCTCCTTTTTGTCCCCTTCTCTCCAGTATTTTCCACTGTAGGCGTACAAGGATTCTGACGTCTCCACCTCTTTTACCTCTGAAAGAGAAAGGATATTTCCCTCCATGTCCTTATCATCAAGCGGTGTGGAAATCATCACATCGGCCCCGTGATTTCTTTCGTTCACCTGATCCAACACATTGACCACATTGGAAAACACAGAGATACCGATATACATCATAATGGTTGCAAACCCAATGAGGATTAGCAGCGCAACTGTGTCACCTTTTTTCTTTTTTATCCCATTTAGGGCGAGCATGACGTATTTTCTCATACTACCACCCCATTTCTGTCAGGAATGTGCGAAGCTTCTGGTGTCTTTCCGGATCATTGTGGCGGTATTTCCCAAGCTTTAACTCGTCAATAATCACCCCATCCTTCAGATATAGCACACGGTTTCCTCTTCTTGCAGTCTTCATATCATGGGTCACCATCACAATGCTTTGTCCGTCATTGTTTAACTGGGTAAGGACATCCAATACCTGCTCCGTGCTGGTGGAGTTCAAAGCACCGGTTGGTTCATCTGCAAAAAGGATGGCAGGCTCATTGATGATCGCGCGAATCATGGCAACACGCTGTTGCTCACCGCCGGAAAGCTGTGTTGGAAATTTCCTGAGAATTTCTTTGCTAAGACCCATTTTGCCAACCAGCTCCTCAGTTCTGTGAACCAGCTCTTTTTTGTCTTTTTTCACCAGCAGTCCGCATACAAGGATATTGTCCATGACACTCATGGTGTCATTCAAATAATTCTGCTGAAAGACAAAGCCACAGTTTTTTCTACGGAAAACAGCAAGCTTATCATTGCTAAGTTGGGTGATTGTCTCGCCCCGATAAAAAATCTCACCTAAGGTTGGGCGATCTATACCGGACAGTGCGTACAGGAGCGTACTTTTTCCCGAACCGGAATTTCCCATAATTACGGTGTAATCCCCTTCCTGTATGGTTAGATTTAAATTCCGAAGCACATGCTGCTGCACGGCCTCGTTGGAAAATGTTTTACACAAATCTTTTGCTTCTAGAATCGTATTCATTCAGTTTCTCCCTCTTTTCTCTTGATGAAACACATTCTAGACCCTTTTTCTGCTCTAGTCTTTTCCTGTTTCTTCTATAATTCTTATCTGTTTCTTAATTGCTGATTTTCCTTAGTGTCCAACAACCTTTTTCAAATATAGTTCCACAACAAAGCCGTTGTCGTTGTAGCACTCCATCTGCCCACCCATCTTATCCATGAACATTCTTGCCAGATAAAGGCCAAGTCCCGAACCGTTTTCCCCGGTGGCATTTCCTCCCCGGTAAAACTTCTCCGATACCTTTGCCAAATCCTCCTTTGGCACTCCCGGTCCATCATCCTTGATGCGAATGATGATTCCGTCCTCCTTCGCATCAAAGGAGACATGGATATCCGTCTTTGCGTATTTCAAAGCATTGTTTATGATATTGTCGATAACCTGAGTGGTGCGAAGCTTATCCATCCATATGAGACAGTGTGGCACCTGATTTTCCAGATGAATGTTGCCGTAATCCTTTAGCTCATGGAACATCTCTTCTATGCAGGTGGACAGTTCCTCCTGTGGCTCTACCTTAAGAACCTCAAGCTCCTCTAAAGTAGCATGAAACAGATTGCTTACAAGCTGTTCTACCACCTGGGATTTTTTCTCAATGAGATGGATTTTCTCCTGCAATTCTCTCTGATCCATTGGAAGCTGATTCTCCACCTTGGTATCAATGATTTCGCAGGCTGCCTTGATGGTTGCAACCGGAGTCTTGATATCATGGGACAGCTCTGCCACCAACTCCTTTTTGCTTACATTAGCCCGGTATTCATTTTCCTTGGCCTTTCTGAGCTCCTCTCTCATCAAATCAAAGCTCTCGGTAAATACCCCGAAATAATTGGATTTGGTCATGGAAAGAGGCATATCCAGATTTCCTCTTGCTACCTCAGCGGCAAATTTCTGAAGCTTTCGAAATGGCGCCACATACCCCCGGTAAAAATAGTAAAACAAAAGAATGCCAAGGCCCCATACACCAATCACTGCCCCAAGGACAATTTGGCTAAGCTTTCTCTTTTGTGCTTCAAAGTTGATGGAACCGTTGGTAAAGCAGATTTTCGCCGCCAATCTCCCCTGGTGTTCATAATCCAAAATAATATCTCCACTCTTCAAGGCCTCTGTAAGCTTGGCCTGATAGTCCGGATCCTGACGAAGAATCACGACACATGGATACTGGCTCTCCAGCTTTTTCGCCAGCTCTCCCCAGTCCTCTTCCCCGGTCTCCTCCAATCTCTCCTCCATCTGTTTGAAGGATGTGTTTAAGGCCACCATATCCGGCTGTTGAGAGGAAATCCTACCGATTGTAAAAAAAGACAATACTCCAATCAGCAGAAGCACTGCTGTGTAGAGTATTGTCATTACTCGCATTTTCATAGCTTTAACATATACCCCGTTCCCCAAATAGTCGTAATCATCTCCGGCTCATTTGGATTTCTTTCCAATTTTTCTCTCAGCTTGCGAATGTGTACATTTAATGTGCCATCGCTAAAATAAGCATCTCCCCACACCTCCTGGAACAATTGTTCCTTGGTGACTATGGTATTTTTGTGCTCATAGAGACACTCTAAAAGGCGAAATTCCCTGGCCTTTAGCGGAATACGGTTTCCATCTGACACTACAGAGAAGGTATCTTTGTCCAGCCGAAAGGCTTCCTGTCCCTCGTCCTTGTCCAAAGGGGTCCCCGCCATTCTCTTGAGCATTACCTTTGCTTTCGCCAAAAGAATACTTAAGGTATATGGTTTTTTAATATAATCATCTCCACCGATTTGTAATGCTGTCAGCATATCATCATCACTTTGTCTGGCGCTGATAAACAATATGGGCAAATCGGAGGTCTCTCGGATTCGTTTGCACAGCAGAAAGCCACTTTGCTGTCCAAGATTCACATCTAGCAGCAATAAATCAATGGTGTTCTCCCTCATAAATTCGTCATACTCTGCAACAGAGCCCACATAGGCGCAGGACACATCAAACATTTGAAAATATTCACAGGTCATCTGCGCCAGTTCTATTTCATCATCCACAATCAGGCATTGATAGTGCATACAATTTCCCTCTACTTACTTCCCAATCTCATTTTAAAATCATCATAACCAAAATCCGTCAACTGTTCAAGTTTTCCTTCTATGGTTCTCCTCCATAGATTGGGAAGTGGCATTCCGTTGAAGGTATTATTTTTGCAAGTAGAGTAAATTGCCATGTCTCCAAATAAAAGTCGGTCTCCGATCTGAAGAGCCTCCTCAAAATAGTATCTGCCAATCACATCCCCTGCAAGACAGGTGGGACCCGCCAGATAGAAGGGAGTTTTCCCTGGGGTCTCCTCTCTGGCAGCCCCATAAAGGGGTGGCATGTATGGCATCTCTATCACATCCGGCATGTGACAGGCGGCGCTCACATCCAGGATTGCAATCTGATGCTCCTGATTCCTAACAAGATCCAAAACCTGAGAGGCCAGATATCCGGCATTTAGCGCCACCGCCTCTCCCGGCTCCAGATACACCTGCACCTTCCATTTATCCCGAACCTCCACCACAAGCTTCTCCAAAAGGGGAATATCGTAGTCCTCACGGGTGATATGATGCCCACCGCCCATATTCAACCACTTCATCCTTGGCAACACATCTGCAAACTGTTCCTCCACAGCGGCGATGGTAACCGCAAGAGCATCCGCATTTTGCTCACAGAGGGTATGAAAATGAAGCCCATCCAAAAGAGCAAGAGCTTCCTCTGTCATCTGTTTTTCCCAGATTTCTCTGGTGACTCCAAGACGGCTTGTGCTCGAGCAGGGATCATAAATTTCATGGCCTTCCTGAGTCGAGCACTGGGGATTCACACGTATTCCGATGCTTTTTCCACACTCCTTGGCTCTTGGACCAAACTTTTTCAACTGCCCGATGGAATTAAATACAATATGATCCGCATAATCAAGAAGCTCCCTAAATTCGTCCTCCCGGTAAGCCCCGCAGAACACGTGGACTTCTTTTCCCGGCATCTTCTCTGCACCTAATCTTGCTTCAAAAAGTCCGCTGGCTTCCGTTCCGGCCAGATACTCACTTAACAACGGATAAAAATCATAGTTGGAGAAAGCCTTCTGGGCTAACAAAATCTTACATCCTGTGTGCTCCATTACCCTCTGAAGGCACTCTCCGTTAGCGACTAATTTTGCTTCATCAATAATATAGCAGGGAGTTGGGAGTCCTCCAAAAACCTCCTCCGGCAGCTTTCCTGCCAATTGTCCAAATACTGGACTGGTATCCACTTTCTTCATTCTTAATCCACCAATACCGGGTTATCACTTTCACTTCTTGGAAGACCGTACTGATCCAATGCATCTAAAAATGGATCCGGATCAAACTCTTCCACTGTATGTACACCCTTCTTATCCCATTTTCCTGTCAGAAGCATCATTGCTCCACACATAGCCGGAACACCCGTGGTGTAGCTGATTGCCTGACTTTCCACCTCTTTGTATGCTTCCTGATGATCACATACGTTGTAGATATAGTAGGTTTTCTTTTTCCCATCCTTCTCTCCGGTAAAGATACATCCAATATTTGTCTTACCATGAGTACGTGGCCCAAGGCTTGCAGGGTCCGGCAAAAGCTCCTTCAAGAATTTGATAGGAACAATCTCTCTTCCCTCAAACATCACAGGTGTCGTAGAAAGCATTCCTACATTTTCCAAGCATTTCATATGGGTGAGGTAGCTTTGACCAAAGGTCATAAAGAAACGAATTCTCTTTACTTCCGGAATGTTAAGTGCCAGTGACTCAATTTCCTCGTGATGAAGCAGATACATATCCTTTTCCCCTACGCAATCAAAATCGTACTCTCTCTTAATGCTCATAGCCGGAATTTCTACCCAGTGACCATCCTCCCAGTAGCTTCCCGGAGCAGATACCTCTCGAAGATTTACCTCCGGGTTGAAGTTTGTTGCAAATGCATAGCCATGATCTCCGCCGTTACAATCCAAAATATCTATGGTATCGATGGAATCAAATTTGTGCTTCTTTGCATAGGCGCAGTACGCCTGAGTGACACCCGGATCAAATCCGCATCCAAGAAGAGCGGTAAGTCCTGCCTTCTCAAACTTCTCCTTGTATGCCCACTGCCAGCTGTAATCGAAGTATGCAGAAAAACCCTTCTCTTCACAGCGTTTCTCATAGATTGCTCTCCACTCCGGATCATCGGTGTCCTCCGGTTCATAGTTTGCTGTGTCCATATAATTTACTCCACAAGCAAGGCATGCATCCATAATGGTAAGGTCCTGGTATGGGAGTGCAATATTCATCACAAGCTGTGGCTTGTAGTCGTTAATCAGATCAATCACCTGCTGCACATCATCAGCATCCACCTGAGCGGTGGTGAGCTTGGTACTTGTGGTTCCCTGAAGCTTCTCCACAAGGGCATCACATTTCTCTTTTGTTCTGCTGGCAATACAAAGCTCTGTAAACACTTCACTTACCTGACAGCATTTACGAATTGCAACACTGGCAACTCCACCACAACCGATTACTAAAACTCTACTCATTTTCTCTTTCTCCTTCTCTTTCCATATATCCTTATTCCAAAAGCCTAATCCTGTAACACTAACAGCAATTCACGAATCACCTTACATGCAGTGGCGGTAGACACTCCGCTTACATCCAGCATTGGAGCCAGCTCATTGACATCCACACCCACAATGTTTGTTTTTGCCACCTGCTTCATAGCCTCCAAAAGCTCCAAAAAGGTAACTCCTCCGGCCTCCGGGGTGCCGGTTCCCGGAAGCACCGATGGGTCTAAGCAATCCAAATCGATGGTAAAATACACCGGAACCTGTTTCCCTGCCAGTTCCTCTACGACTTCCTGTAAGCCATCAAAGGAAAACGGATGCATATCCGTATGCTCCTTTGCAAAGGCAAATTCTGCTCTCTCTCCACTTCGAATGCAGAACTGATGTATTTTTCCGTCTCCCACAAGCTCGTGGCAACGGCGCAGCACACAGGCGTGACTGAGCTTTGCCCCCAGATAATCGTCTCTTAGGTCTGCATGAGCATCAAAGTGAATGATGTGAAGCTCCGGATATTTGGTAACTGCCGCGCGAACCGCACCAAGGGTCACCAGATGCTCTCCTCCAATCATAAAGGGAAGCTTCCCATCCTCTAAAATCTCTGTGGCACGGTCTCTGATATCGGACAGGGCAGCTTCACTGCTTCCAAAACAAAGCTCCAAATCACCGCTGTCAAATATCTCACAATCCTCTAAATCTCTATCCTGATACAGGCTGTACGTCTCTAACCCATAGCTCTCATGGCGAATGGACGCAGACCCAAACCGCGCTCCCGGACGGTAGCTGGTGGTTGAATCAAAGGGTGCCCCAAACATTACGATTTTGGCCGCTTCGTATTCTGCATCACAGCCAATAAAAGTCTCCACGTTTTTCTTCATCTATTCTACCTCCTCCAGCATTTTCTCTAAATATGCCGGCAAATAAAAGCATCCCTTATGCAGCTTCGTTGTGTAATACTGGGTATCCAGCTTAAGCTCCTTCCACTTCACCTCATCGAAATCATCGATGGGATGATACTTTTTGCTGGCAAAGCCAAAAAGCCAGTAGCCTGCTGCATAGGTGGGAATATGGGCCTGATACACTCTGCTTACAGGGAATGTACTCACAATTCTTTTGTGACATCTCTGTATCTCTTCTGCGTCATGCTTGTAAAACGGGCTTCCCTGCTGGTTCACCATAATTCCGTCCTCATGAAGGGCATTGTAGCAGATTCCGTAAAACTCTCTGGTAAAATATCCTTCCGATGGTCCAAACGGATCTGTGGAATCCACAATGATCAAATCGTACTGGTCCTTACATCTTCTGATATAGCGAAGTGCATTGTCATAAAAGATATGCACTCTTGGGTCATCCAGTCTGCAGGCATTTTCCGGCAGGTAGGTTCTGCAGGCTTCGATTACCTGTTCATCCATTTCCACCAAATCGATTCTTCGAATGCTCTCATACCTGGCTAGCTCTTTTACGACGCCGCCGTCTCCGGCACCGATTACCAGCACATCCTTCACATGGGGATGTACCGCCATTGGCACATGGGTAATCATCTCATCATAGATAAACTCATCCCTCTCCGTCAGCATCACATTTCCATCCAGAGTCAACACACGGCCAAACTCCGGGGTATCAAAAATGTCTATCTGTTGATACTCGCTTTTGTGTGAATAGAGATGTCTATCCACCCGTATACTGTGCTTCACGTCCGGAGCGTGAAATTCACTAAACCATAATTCCATTTTCTTCTCCCCTATTTCAGTACATTTATTTTTAGAATCTCAGGATCTTCCGGTCCGGTCATGGAGCATCCCTTTTCCTTGGCATACTGAATGTACTCCAAAATACCTTTTGTGATTCTCTCTCCCGGTGCCAGAATCGGAATGCCCGGTGGATAACACATTACAAACTCCGAGCACACAAGACCGATGCTCTCTTCCAGCGGCACACTCTTTTTATCCGCATAAAAGGCCTCCTGGGGGCTGATTACCACCTCCGGATCGATATATTCCTGGCTGAAGAGTCCACTGCTATCCTTTTGGTATCTGCGATGAATCTCTGCTAATGCACTTACCAGTCGCTCCAGATCCTGAGGCCGATCTCCGATGGAAAGGTAAGCCAGGATATTGCCAATATCTCCGAACTCTATCTGAATATCATACTCATCCCTCAGAATGTCGTAAACTTCAATTCCGGCCAAACCGATATCCCTGGTATGTACGCTAAGCTTTGTAGGATCGAAATCAAAAACAGAATCCCCGTTAATCAGTTCTTCTCCGAATGCATAATAGCCACCGATTGCATTGATTTCTTCCCTGCCGTAGTGTGCCATAGCTGCAACCTTGGCAAATACCTCTTTTCCACGAAGGGCAAGATTTCTTCTGCTGATATCTAAGCTGGACATAAGAAGATAGCTTCCGGAGGTGGTCTGTGTCAGATTGATAATCTGTCTTACATGTCCCGGATTGATATTGGGTCCGGTCAGAAGAAGGCTGGACTGTGTCAGGCTTCCACCACTTTTGTGCATGGAAACCGCTGCCATGTCTGCTCCCGCCTCCATTGCGGATACCGGCATGTTCTCCCCAAAATAAAAATGAGTTCCATGAGCTTCATCTGCCAGACAATACATCCCTGCATCATGGGCCATTTCTACGATTGCTCTCAAATCACTACAAATTCCGTAATAGGTTGGGTTGTTTACCAAAACAGCCACCGCATCCGGATGCTTTTCAATGGCCCGTGCAACCTGTTCCCTTTTCATACCAAGAGAGATTCCAAGTCTCTTATCTACATCCGGATTCACATACACCGGTACTGCTCCACAGAGCACCAACGCATTGATAACACTCCTGTGCACGTTTCTTGGAAGAATGATTTTGTCCCCTCGTTTACACACGGAAAGCACCATGGTCTGCACGGAGCTTGTGGTTCCCCCTACCATAAGGAACCCATTGGCCGCCCCAAATGCATCTGCTGTCAGCTGTTCCGCTTCCCGAATTACAGAAATGGGATGACACAGGTTATCCAAAGGCTTCATGCTGTTGACATCTACCCGTACACATTGCTCCCCCAAAAACTGTGTCAATTCCGGATTTCCCCTGCCATGCTTATGGCCCGGCACGTCAAACGGAACCACTCTCATCTGACGAAATTTCTGAAGTGCCTCATAAATGGGCGCCTTGTTCTGATCCATTTTCATTTCTTTTTTCTTTCCCTTCTTCACATTGCAGGCTTCTCTGCATTATCCCTATTTGCCCGCCCCTCCTTTTACGATAAAAAGACTGCCCGAGCGGAACAAAAAAAAGCAAGTTGCCCTACACAACTTGCTCTTAATCTCATTCATTCAATATCCAAAAAGAGTAGAACCCAACTGGTCCCCACCGGCTGACTCAGGCCCAAAGATGCCTGCTTGCCCTGCCTTTTCTTTTATTTTATATGATTCGACATCGGGTACTTAGAGTCTATGTAGCAATAATACTTTTACCACTCTTTATTGACCATTTCACAAGTTTGCGTATGCTACGCATTTCGGTTATAAAGTAACCAACTTATAAAACTGAGCTTTTAACTCAATCAATAAGGCGAATGAATCGCCAATCGGCAGTGGACCCGGCTGTCCGTATGGCCTCGACTCCCAATAGGAGTGGTCCGTAATAATCGCTTTTAAGACTTTAGGATATCTCGCACCCTACTTATATGTCTCAATTACACTTGGAATATTACACAATGGTTATTTGATTGTCAAGAAATAATCGATTTTCCTATTTATTTTCTCTTCACACGATTCAGCTTCGAATTCAATGCGAGAAGCTCTTCTTTGGAAACCTTAAGGCCCATGCCTCCGCCCATATTCACAGCACGAAGAATGGTAAATCCATTGAGCATCTGCAACATAGGTCCACTCATCTCAAATCCGGCTGCCCTGTTCTTTCCACCTGATCCCGGATTGTTTTTTTTCATCTCCCTCATAAGCTTCATCGCAAAGCACATGAGAATCATCTTGCCACGGAAGGATTTCATAACATCTCCGATGGTATCATTGATACTAAGCCTGCCCTCAATCTCCTTGATGTCAAACCAGTTCAAGATTGCTCCCACTTCTTTTAATACATAATCAGGATTTGGCTCTTCCACTTTTCTAAGGAAGCTCTCATCACTGCAATCACCTGCTACTGCCACTATGTTGGACTCCCCAACGTTTGGTACTTCGAAGTAGAAGAAATGCTCAGAGGACTCTTTTACCCCAAGACTTTTTCCATTTACCAAAAGTTCAACCTTTGACAGGTTGGAATAAACCGTCACCCTGGTAACCTCTTCCACACGATCCACATAGCGCTTGCCACAAATGTGAACAAACGGGTCCTCAGAGAGCCACGCCTTATACGCATAAAAGGCATCTTTTTTATATTTGCGGTCAAAGGTTATCAGGCCCTTATGATTTTGTCCGTTCTCTCCACCTTCCGCTCTGGCATCCGCACCAAAATCAAACATATTCCATACATGGGTAGCCCAGAGATAATCTCTGGTAAAGAGCTGTTTAATCAGTTCTTCATGATAGTAAGCCTGATACTCTTCGGTGTAATCACCCTGCTTTGGATTAGAGGTATGCCAATTCAAGGCCTCACATCCATACTCAGATACACCAACTGGAAGGTTCGGGTATTTCTTGTGGAAATCGTCCATCCAAGGGCCGTTCATAGAAGTATCTCCACCATACCAGCCAAAGTAGTGGTTCCATGATACGGTATCTGGAATCTTGATATATGGATCATCCTGACTGCACATAGACACGATCGCCATTGTGGTAAGTCTCGTTGGGTCCATCTTATGGCAAAGGTCATTGAGGTCGTTATGATTTTTTAACAGGGCTGCGTCCGATTTTCCCTGCATGGTAATCTCATTGGAAAGCCCCCATACCACAATGGAAGGATGATTATAGTTCTGAGTCACAAGCTCTGTCATCTGAGAAATGGTGTTGTCATAGCCTGTCTCCATAAATTTGGAGATAAACGGAATCTCAGCCCAGATTACAAGACCCTTTTGATCACATAAATCATAGAAATACTGATCATGCTGGTAGTGGGCAAGACGAATGGTGGTAGCCCCCACCTCCATAATCAAATCGATATCCTCTTCATGGTGCTCCGGTAAAAGGGCATTTCCGATTCCCTGGCGGTCCTGATGTCTTGATACACCCCTGAGCGGATAGCTCTGTCCATTTAAGAAAAAGCCTCTCTCCGGGTCAATCTCAAAGGTTCTGCAGCCAAAGGCTGTCTCAACCTTATCAAGCTCTGCCTCTCCTTCTCTCATCACGACTACTGCACGATAGAGATACGGATTTTTTCTTCCATGCCAACGGATCACTTCCGGAATGTCTAATGCAACTTTCTTCTGGGTAGAATCCTCACAAGCTACAACATTTCCCTGAGCATCCTGTATTTCATAATGATAAGTCTTGCCCTCTGCCTTGGCATTGGCAAAGACCTCTATTTCTACCTTTGCTGCTTCCTTTTCCGGAATTGCTGCATCTTTTACAATCCTTGCAAGCTCCGGAGTCACCTTAATCCCCGGTGCTCCGTAATAATCTAAATCAAAGTGAGCATCCTCCACGCCGATTGCATAGACATCGCGATACATACCACCATAGAAGGTAAAGTCCGCCATCTGCGGATACACCGTTTCGTTTGGCGCATTATCCACAGCTACTACAATTTCATTCTCATCCTGCAAAACATCTGTAATGCTAACTCTCCATGTGGAGTATCCACCGTGGTGAGTCGCCATTTCCTTTCCATTCACAGTCACCGTAGCAGAAGAATTGGTTCCACGAAATTCTAAATAGACCTCTTTTCCCTCCGGCAATTCCGACTTTGCAATCCTTTTCACATAATAACAGGTTCCACGGTAGTAGTCATTGCCACCGTCTTGTCCATCCTCACTATTCCAACAATGTGGAATGTTCACCTGCTGCATCTCTCCACTTCCCGGAGCCTCTTTACCAAACAACCAATCACTGTTTAAGGAAATTATCTTCCGCATTTCTTTTCCTCCTTGTCTATCATCTATCATCAGAATATCATGACAACGATTCCTCTGCAAGAACAACAGGCCTACCCATTCTGGGTAGACCTGCATGAAAATTTGTTATGCTCTTTTTCTTGCTGTGGTAACCAGTGCGATTCCCGCCAGTGCAAGAAGCATCCAAAGGATAACGTTACTTGCATCTCCTGTTTTTACCGGTGTCGCACTTACCTGCATCTTAACAAACGCATAAGTACTAAAATGGTCTGTTTCGAATACAACTTTTCCGTTTACGATAGTGGTCTTGCATGGAATCAGCTGTTCGCCCTCCACGCGATAAACCTGAATGGACTCGTTCTCTCCCACTTCAAACAGCTTCCCCTTTCTGTATTGCTCCCCTATCCCCTTATCCTGGCCAGGATATTTTCAATTCAAGCTAGAAGGGCAAAAAAATAGAGAATGAGGCAAAACAATAAAAAGTGATTTCTCACCTAATACCTTTGCTACATTCTCTTAATCTCTGTTCTCAATACAATATTTATTTACTGCACTTTATTTATAACCCTCCTCACAAAAGAGCACAAGGTGTTTTTGTAATTTTGTTGCAAATAGTTAAATTATTCTATTTATTTTTATGTATTTTTCACAATCTTCATATCCTATTTTAGTACCTTAGTACTTTTCTTTTATGCAAATTATCTTTTAAGAGAACTATACGGAACCCCAGCTGTTTACAATTCCGTGTACGGTTTCTCTCACCACAAAGGCATTTAATGGCTTTGTCACATAATCATCAATTCCAAGCTCATTGATCTTTTG
>JALEPP010000177.1 GCA_022767075.1 Agathobacter sp.
CAACTTGACGATAGCTGGCCTGATCAATGTCCATTTCTGTGACGAACACCATTCTAGGTAATTTGTATTTCTCGCATATTTCCCATGCACGCTTTGTTCCTGCCTCAATACCATTCTTGCCGGACACAACTATAATCGCAGCATCTGCAACCGAAACGGCAGACTCTACTTCTCCAACAAAATCATCATATCCCGGGGTATCAATAAAATTAATCTTGGTATCCTGCCAAGGAATTGGTACAACTGCACTTCGAATTGAAAACAGACGCTTCTGTTCTTCCTTCTCATAGTCACTGATTGTGTTGCCATCTGCAACTTTTCCCATACGTGTGGTAACCCCTGCCAAATACGCCATTGCCTCAACCAATGACGTCTTGCCGGCCCCTCCATGACCTAAAATAGCAACATTGCGAATCTTGTCTGTGGTGTAAACGTTCATACTACGTACCTCCCCATGGATGTTTTGTTGATTTTGTATATTTTATTTCAATTCAAAAAGAATTTATGTCTATATTTTACTAATACTGATGAACAATTACAACCCTTTAAAACAGATTTCAGAAAGAAATCGCAAAAGATTTCAAAAAATTTACTTTAACACTTTAAAGCATGGTAAAAATAGGGTACAATGAGTTGACAGCAATTTTAGGAGGCCACACTATGGCAGAAAAACAAATCGGATTTATCGGCTTTGGATTAATCGGTGGTTCCATTGCCCAGAAAATGAAAATGAATCAGCCGGACATTTCCATACTGGCAACAGCAAGGCATCAGGAAACCATCTCAACCGCTTATGAAATGGGGCTTATCGATAATAAAGAGCTGCTTCCTTTAGAAGCATTTTCAGATTGTGATTATCTCTTTCTCTGCGCACCTGTGCAGAAAAATATCGAATATCTCACAAAGCTTAAGGACATTGTCTCACCGGGCTGCATCATTACGGACGTAGGAAGCACCAAAGGAGAGATACACGAGGCTGTCATATCCCTTGGAATGGAAGAAAGCTTTATTGGAGGCCATCCAATGACAGGGTCCGAAAAAACGGGGATAAAAAGCGCAAGTCCCTATCTTTTGGAGAACGCCTACTATCTCATTACTCCTACCAGCAAAACCACTGAGCAACAATTACAGGCATATGTATCTATGATTCTATCCCTGGGCTCCATTCCACTGGTCATTGACTGGGATGCCCACGATTTTGCCTGTGGTTCCATCAGTCATCTTCCACACATGGTAGCATACTCTCTGGTAAACCTTATCAAAAATCTGGATGACAAGCAGGAAACCATGAAGACCATTGCCGCCGGCGGTTTCCGTGATATCACAAGAATTGCATCCTCTTCACCGGAAATGTGGACTCATATCAGTCTTTCCAACCAAAAACAGCTACTGCGTCTCATGGATTTGTATATCGAAGAGTTAGAAAAGCTAAGAAATGATATCAGGGAATTACAAGCACAGTCCTTAAAGGATTATTTTCAATCAGCCAAGGATTATCGTGATTCCTTCGCACTTCCTAATAAAAACCATGCACTGATCTTTGAGCTGTACTTATATTTGGTGGATGAATCCGGTGGTATCGCCACCATAGC
>JALEPP010000179.1 GCA_022767075.1 Agathobacter sp.
GGGCAGCCACTCTCTCCCACACATCCGGTCTGGCCACCTTCATTTCCTCTCCATGTTCAATAAACCAGCGAATATCCTCATAATATTCTGGATATGCTTCCCGAAACTCCTCATAGATCTCATCCATTGATTTTGACCACAAATCCATCTCGTGCCACATAGGGGAATCAAACATAGCTTCTCCCACAAGTTTTGCACGCTCCGGTGTCAACCCGCGGTCCTTTGTGAGCATTTCATACCAACGGTATTCCAGAAGGACCTCTCCCACATCAAAAATGATATTTTTATATTTTTTCATAAATACAACCTCTCATTTGTTATCCTTTATTCGGGCTGCTTTCTTTCCCTTGTTGCTACCTCTTTTACTGTCTGTGCCCCTTTTTTAATTCCCCTCTCCAGCTTCATAAGCTGAGCTCCTACGGTCTTTAATGATTCCGGATAACGGAATTCCTTGACGCTATGCACAACATGGCGCTGGGAAAGGTTCAACAGACCTGAAAACCGGGCTGTAGTGGCAGCTGTAATCTCGGCTCTCTTCTCCGCCCAGTCATTTTTCTTATCCTGGTACCCATCCTCGAGCCCTTGATAAAACTCTTCCATCTGCTCATTCACCGCTTTTTCAATAGCCTGTACATTCTGCATCAGGCTGGAAAGCGCACCTACTGTCAGTGCCAGATCTGCACCAAACACAGCCATAAACAAGAGTGCCACAAGCTCCATCACCATAGGATTCATCCAGCTTGTGAGAAATTGCGCAAATGGATAAAAGAAATCCAACACTAAGATTCCTGCGATTCCAAATCCAATCGATGCCGGTAAACATACTCTTCCATTGATATTGCAGAAGCTTTTGCTATAGTCCCACCATACCGCATGGAACAATTTCTCCAGTACATAATGGGTCGAATACTCTAGCACAATACTTCCAATAAAACAAATTACGAAAATCTGCAAATTATTTAGCGGTCCAAACCATACATCACACACCATCACGCATGCAACGGCCCCCACTCCATAAATTGGGCAGAGCGGTCCAAACAAAAATCCCCTATTTGCCCAATGATGATTCTTGATGGTACAGAAAATACTCTCATAAATCCACCCCATCACACTAAACAAAATAAAATACACAAACAATCTACATAAAGTCATATCTAAGCTCCCTTCAAAAACCTATGAGTATTATATGTTTTACCGCATCTTAAATCAAGTGGGGACGTTCCTTTCTCCACGCACATCGCCCTTTGGCCTAAGGAGCGCCCTTTGGCTTGACCTCTTGTCGGGGGAAAATCCCGGCGAGGGGTCTTTTTTTGTATTCTCTCCAGACCCAGAGAACGGTCATCCAAGCGCTTCCGGTGGTGGGGACGGAGGAGGAAATTTTTTTGCCAGTTATTCGGTTGCAAGGATTTTCGTGGTAGGATTTTGCCTCTTTCGATAATTCGAGTTCGGCAAAGTTGGGACACGGAGGCAAGAGTATTCGTCAGAAGAAGGAACACGTTTTCGCGACAAGCCGTTGCTCCTCTTGGAGGCGTCCTGAACGATACCGTGGGCGCGGTTCGCTTTGCGGCTCGAAGAACGACATAAGCGAGAGCGCCCACAATAAAATTCGTGAAGGCGCCTCC
>JALEPP010000093.1 GCA_022767075.1 Agathobacter sp.
CCGATAAGTCCCATCATCTCAACATGAGCCGGTACTGATGATGATCCGGCGAACTGAGCGTCTGAGTGCATACGTCCCATGGTATCGGTCATTCCGTAAGAAGCTGGACCAGCTGCCATGTTATCTGGGTGAAGTGTACGACCTGTACCACCACCTGAAGCTACTGAGAAGTATTTCTTTCCTAACTCAGTGCACTCTTTCTTGTAGGTACCTGCAACAGGATGCTGGAAACGAGTAGGGTTGGTTGAGTTACCGGTGATTGACACACCAACGTTCTCATGATGCATAATTGCAACACCTTCCTGAACGTCATCAGCACCGTAACATTTAACAGTTGCACGAAGTCCATCTGAATATGGTTTTTCGTAAACTACATTAAGCTTTGCCTCTTTGTAGTCATATTTGGTCTCTACATATGTAAATCCGTTGATACGAGAGATAATCTGAGCAGCGTCTTTTCCAAGTCCGTTAAGGATAACGCGAAGTGGTTTTTGACGAACTTTGTTAGCCTTCTCAGCGATACCGATAGCACCTTCAGCAGCTGCGAATGACTCATGTCCTGCTAAGAAGCAGAAGCACTCAGTCTCTTCCTCTAATAACATCTTTCCAAGGTTACCATGTCCAAGCCCTACTTTTCTGTGGTCTGCAACAGAACCCGGAATACAGAAAGCCTGAAGACCTTCTCCAATAGCTGCTGCTGCATCAGCTGCGCGAACAGCACCTTTTTTAATAGCGATAGCTGCACCTACAGTGTAGGCCCAGCAAGCGTTCTCGAAGCAGATTGGCTGAATTTTCTTAACCTGCTCATAAACGTCAAGTCCTGCATCCTTTGTAATTTTCTCAGCTTCCTCGATCGAGCTGATACCATAGCTGTTAAGAACAGCATTGATCTGGTCAATTCTTCTTTCGTATGATTCAAATAAAGCCATTGTAATCGATTCTCCTTTCTTACTCTACACGTGGGTCGATAATCTTAACAGCATCCTGTACACGACCATACTGACCTTTAGCCTTCTCCCAAGCAGTGTTAGGATCATCGCCTTTTTTGATGAAGTCAGTCATTTTTCCAAGAGAAACGAACTGGTATCCGATAACTTCATTGTCTGCATCTAATGCAATACCTGTTACATAGCCTTCAGCCATCTCAAGGTAACGAACACCTTTTTCTTTGGTAGCGTACATAGTACCAACCTGTGAGCGAAGTCCTTTTCCAAGGTCCTCAAGTCCGGCACCTCCAGCAAGTCCATCATCTGAGAATGCAGACTGTGTACGTCCGTAAACGATCTGTAAGAAAAGTTCTCTCATAGCTGTGTTAATAGCATCACAAACTAAGTCTGTGTTAAGTGCCTCTAAAATAGTCTTGCCCTGAAGGATTTCAGCTGCCATAGCTGCTGAATGAGTCATTCCTGAACATCCGATGGTCTCTACTAATGCTTCTTCGATCACACCATTTTTTACATTTAAAGACAATTTACATGCACCCTGCTGTGGAGCACACCAGCCTACACCATGTGTAAAACCTGAAATATCTTCAATTTTTTTTGAATGCACCCATTTTCCTTCTTCTGGAATAGGAGCTGGTTCATGTTTTGCGCCCTTAGCTACAGGACACATGTTTTCAACTTCCTTTGTGTAAATCATTATAAGACTCCTTTCGCTTAAATAGCATTTAACTTGTTAAACTATGTTACGAATTTAACACTTTGCTGTCATTTTCGCATAATTTTTCTCATTAGTAAAGTACCATTTGCGATTTTTCGATAATTTCCATGTATTATACTTACTTTTTCAAAACCACATGTTCCGGGTCCTTAAATATGTGATGGGCAGGGATTACTCCGCGGACTCGGGACAACGGATAAATATTGGAATCCGGGCCGATAACGGTACCTGGATTCAATACGGAATTACAGCCCACCTCCACACCATCTCCAAGCATTGCTCCAAACTTCTTGCGTCCGGTCTCTATCTCTTCTTTTGTGTCATAGCAGTCTTTCACAACCACAAGTGTCTTGTCCGATTTTACATTGGAGGTAATGGAACCTGCCCCCATGTGAGAACGATGCCCTAAGATGGAATCTCCAACATAATTGTAATGTGGGACCTGAACATGGTCGAAGATAATATCGTTTTTCAGCTCTGTAGAATTTCCGACTACAGCTCCTTTTCCGACCACGGCACTTCCCCTGATAAAGGCGCAATGGCGAATCTCAGCATCTTCATCGATAATCAGTGGTGCCCCCAAATATGCAGTTGGCGCAATGGTAGCTGATTTTGCCACCCACACGTCCTCCTTAACCTGGTCAAATTTTTCCGGATCAAGGGTTGGACCCACTTCACGAATCCACTGGCTGATTCCGTCCAGGGCTTCCCATGGATAGGTAAACTGTGACAGATATTGTCCTGCAATAGTTTTCGATAAATCATAAAGATGAACAATTTTTGCATTTTCCATAATAATATACTCCTCTTCTATTCCTCCGTCTGCGCTACGATTACTTGTTCTGTGGATACAGATTGGGCCAGCTCCTCTACAGGTCGATCTTCTACTGGTAGTTCTTTTACAGGTAGTTCTTCCGTAATGCCCGGATTGTCAAAATCAAACGAAATCTCTCCGTTCTCATATTTTAGACAGGTATCGAACACATTACCGGCCTTTGAAGTAAAGCCCACAATCTTTCTGGACGTCTTTCCTGTGGTAAACAGCTCTGTCAAAATCTCATCCGACAATGGCACCTTTGCCACCGTATGCCACACCTTAAAGCCACATTCACATTCCAGTCTCCACTGGGTTCTCATAAGCTTTTTGCCGCACTGTGGACAAAGTACTTCTGTCTCAACCGGTTTTGGTTTCTCCGGAAAATCGAACACCACTTCCCCGTCATCCGTAAGCTTTAACGGTGCATCAAACTTCATTCCTGTCTTTGCTACAAACCCCTGAATCACATCCGTTTTCTTTCGAATCAACAGTTCCTTGACCTGAGCTTCCTTTAATTTCACACCGGCAATAGAGCCAAGGATAAATTTGCAGCTCTCAGGGTCATCTTTTCGATGATTGCTACATACATAGCCAAATGGCGCAACCTGAATATCTCCGCCGCAGACAGGGCAATTCACATCCTTAAGCTTCTTGGGCTCTACATCATCAAAATCAAAGCGAAGTCCCGTAACCTTACCGTCTTCCTCCTTCTTTAATGCAATGCGTGCATCAAATTTCTTGCCGGATTTGGACTTAAAGCCTCGGATGGTTTCCGTAATGCCGTCTGTTAACAGCTGCTTTACATTGGCTTCTGTCAATGATTTCTCAGCCATTTTACCAATAGAGAAGTGACAGCTGCTCTCGTCTCCTGCTTTGTAGTTGGTACAGCCATATCCAAAACCGGTAACGGCAATATCACCGCCACAAAGAGGACATTTCACACCCTTCACAAGCTTTGCTTCAACCTGATCAAAATCAAAAACGATGTTTACCTTTTGATTTTCATCCTTCTCCAATTTCAGCACCGCATCAAACTTCTTACCATTCTTTGATTTAAAGCCTCGAATCGTATCGGTTTTCCCCTCTACAATCAATTGTCGAAGCATCACCTCGGAGAGGGACTTATCCGCAATTTTACCTACGGAGAACTTACATGCCATAGGATTTTCATAATCATAGTTCTCACAGCGATAGCCAAAAGGTAGTACGTGTATCTTGCCACCACACTCCGGACAGGACAGATTTTCCAAAATCTGAGGCTTTGCGTTTTCAAAATCAAAGGTGATCGTCACCTTCTTGGGCTGAAGTGCCTGACCTTCCTCAACAGCGAAAGCTCCATCCTGTGTGCTCTCTGTAGTGCTTAACTTGAGCACCGCATCAAATTTCTTTCCAGCCTTTGATTTAAAGCCTCGGATGGTGTCCGTATGACCTTCTTCTATCAACTGTTTTAATTGTTCCTCTGACAGGGTAATTCCGGCAATCTCGCCCACATTAAAGTTACACCCTGACTTATCCGCTTTGTATCCGCTACAGCCATAGCCAAATGGTGTAGTCACCATTTCCATACCACATACAGGGCAGGAAATGCCAAGTTTCCGTCTCGCCCCGATTCCTCTTGCATTTTTTCCCGCAAAATTACTAATTTGATCCGCCAACTGATATCTCAGATTTTGATCAATCATCTTAAGAGTTTCCGTGCGGATAAACTGTTCCAGTTTCTTCCTGTAATCCCAGAAATCAACAGTGCCTCTTGTGATTCCGTCTAATCCCTTTTCCCAGGATGCAGACATCTGAGGATTTAACAAAGACGGAACCGTCATATTGACAACCTCATACACCATTTCCCCCAGATTTTCCGGTGTCAGAATCTGGGTTTTCTTATTTAGATTCAGATAGCCAATGCGAACCAGCTTCTTAATAATCTCAGCTCTTGTGGCACTGGTGCCAATGCCACAGCCCTTTATCTGTTCACGCAGTTCCTCATCTTCTATAAGCTGACCGGCATTCTCCATTGCAAGGACCATAGAACCGGAAGTGTATCTTTTAGGCGGAGACGTCTTGCCTTCCCGAAGCTCATAATCATTGGCCGTGACAGGCTGATCCTTCTTCAAAGAATCTGCAATCTCTAAAAGTACCTTACCGTCACTCACATTTGAATCTTCTTCATTTGGATTATCAGACAGGTCCTTTCCGGATTCTTTTTGCTTAGGTATTCCGGCTATCTCCAGATATCCCGGATTCTTTAAAACCTTGGAAGAACTATAAAAGCATTCTTTATAGGGCTTCAAATCAACAGAAACAACCAGTTTTACTGTCTCATATTCTGCCGGAGGATAGAAAATACTTAGGAATCTGCGAACAATCAGTTCAAAAACGCTTCTCTGAAGTTCTCCAAGCTTATTCAGTTCCGAAAGCTGCCCGGTAGGAATAATTGCATAGTGGTCTGTTACTTTACTATCATCCGTATACATGGTCTTCTCAAGGCCTGCATAACGCTTTTCATTCATGATACGATCTACAAAAGTGGTCACCATATCATAATTTTTAAGACGGCTTACGTTTTTGTAGATTTCCTTTGCCACAGCACTAGACAGTACACGAGCGTCCGTTCTTGGGTAAGTTGTCAGTTTCTTTTCATATAATTCCTGGGCAATCTCCAAAGTCTGATCCGGACTGATTTTGAATCTTTTGGCACATTCCGCCTGAAGTTCTGCCAGGTTGAATAACAAAGGAGCTCTCTTCTTGGACGTACCCTTTTCTATCGTCTGTATGAAAGCCTGCTTCCCCTTTAATTCTTCCATAAAATCTATGGCATCCGACTCTTTCCTGAAGCCCTTTTCATTATAAAGAAACGGGGAATTCCAATATTTTGATGTCTCACCAACTCGCCATTCACAGGAAATATTGGCATCTGTATAGTTGCCAAGTACCCGGTAAAATGGAGTCTCCGTAAAGTTGCGAATCTCTCGTTCTCGATTCACAACCATTCCAAGGACACAGGTCATAACACGGCCCACTGCAATTGCTGTGTAAGAGGTGGTTCCTGCAGCATCATTCAAAAGACTTCCGTACTTTACAGACATCACTCGGGAAAAATTGATTCCCATAGCGTAATCTTCGATGGTTCGCATGATTCCTGACATACCAAGAGCCGCATAGTCAGACATTGGTTTTGCTTCGTTGATTCCTCTTAAAATCTCTTCCTCTGTCTGAGAGTCAATCCAGACACGAAGCTCCTCCATTCCCTCTCGGACACCGCCATAATTTCGAATATTTTCCTCAATGGTCTGTCCTTCTTTTCCGGAGTCCCCTGCCCAATATACTCTTGAAATATCTTCTCTATGTAGCATTCGATGAACGATTTCATACTGTGTTTTCACTTCCGGAATCACATCATACTTGTATTCTTCCGGCAAAAACGGAAGGTCCTCCAGCTTCCATTTTTTATATTTCATATCATAGCTCTCAGGATAAACCATACCAACCAGATGACCCACACACCAAGTAATAACGTATTCCTGATTCTCTATATATCCATTTTGCCTTCCGCTTACATGAAGCACTCTTGCAAACTCCTGTGCCACGGATGGTTTCTCCGTAATAATAAGTGATTTTCCCATATTTTAATCCTTTTTCTTTATACTCCTTCTCCCATTAGGCCAAGGAATCTCAGCCATCCAATTATATCACAAACAAAAGAGAGATTCCACATCATCCCCCAATGATATGAAATCTCTCAACTTATCATATAACCCTTTATTCCCTACTGGATTGCTCCTTATTTTTTCGTGATATATCCCTGTGCTTTTAACAGCTCTGCACAAAGGACCGCACCACCTGCAGCACCACGAACTGTATTATGAGATAGCCCAACAAACTTCCAATCATCGACGGTATCCTCACGAAGACGTCCAACCGAAACTCCCATACCGTTCTCATACATAACATCCATAGAAATCTGTGGACGATTGTCTTCTTCTAAGTACTGGATAAAATTCTTTGGCGCACTTGGAAGCTCTAACTCCTGTGGTACTCCTCTGTAATTTCTAAGAGCTTCTACTAACTGCTCCTTAGTAGGTTTCTTTCTAAATTTTACAAATACAGCCGCTGTATGTCCGTTTAATACCGGAACACGGATACACTGACAGGTAATTATCGGTGAAGCAGCCGGTACAATTGCCTTTGCTTCATCATCAATCTTACCCCAGATACGAAGTGGCTCTTTCTCAGATTTCTCTTCCTCGCCACCGATAAATGGAATAATATTACCAACCATCTCCGGCCAATCCTTGAAGGTCTTTCCTGCTCCGGAAATTGCCTGATAGGTGGTTGCCACAACTTCATATGGCTCAAATTCTTTCCAAGCGGTAAGAACAGGCGCATAGCTTTGGATAGAACAGTTTGGTTTTACTGCAACGAAACCTCTTGTAGTACCAAGACGCTCCTTCTGATATTTGATTACTTCCATATGCTCCGGGTTGATTTCCGGGACAACCATTGGTACATCCGGAGTCCAGCGGTGAGCACTATTGTTGGATACTACCGGAGTCTCTGTTTTGGCATAAGCTTCTTCAATCGCCTTAATCTCATCCTTCGTCATATCTACTGCTGAGAATACAAAATCAACTTCTGAAGCAACCTTCTCAACCTCATTGACGTTCATAACAACGATATCTTTTACTGCTTCCGGCATTGGAGTATCCATTTTCCAACGATCTCCCACCGCTTCGGCATATGTTTTACCGGCACTTCTTGGGCTTGCCGCAATGGTTGTCACCTCAAACCAAGGATGATTCTCCAGAAGAGAAATAAATCTCTGTCCAACCATTCCTGTTCCACCAAGAATACCTACTTTTAATCTTTCACTCATTTTAAATACTCCTTTTTGAATTCCCTTAATTGTCCGCTTGTGACGAACATTTGTATCTCTGTCAAATATACTAAGGGATTATGTAGGAAAATACAATTCACAAATTTGAATAAAAATTCCAAAAATAAAAGCAGAACTTATACATTATGACGAAATCTTTGGATGTTCTTCCAAATATCGTTCTTCAAGAGCAATTACCTGCTCCATAGATATCTTGGAAGGAGCTCCAACTGTAAGTCTTGTATTTACACAAGTCTCCATAGAAATTACATCATAGATATCATCCTCAAAAACCGGGCTGATGGCCTTCAATTCTTCCAACGAACAATCGTCAATAGCCTTATTCTGATCAATACAGTAAAGGACAAGACGTCCGACAATCCCATGGGCATCGCGGAACGGAACACCATGCTTTACCAGATAATCTGCTGCATCTGTTGCATTGGTAAAACCATTGTTGGCGCTCTTTCTCATGGTATCCTTATTGAACTTCATAGTATCTAACATTCCAGCAAATAAAGCAATACAGCCCTTAGCCGTATCCATTGCATCAAAGGATAACTCTTTATCCTCCTGCATATCTTTATTGTAAGCAAGAGGAATTCCCTTCATGGTGGTAAGTAGAGAGATGAGTGCTCCATAGACACGTCCGGTCTTTCCACGGACAAGCTCTGCAATATCAGGATTCTTTTTCTGAGGCATAATACTGCTTCCTGTACTGTATGCATCATCGATTTCTACGAACTGATATTCATTGGAATTCCATATAATCACTTCCTCTGAGAAACGACTGAGATGCATCATAATCGTGGAAAGTGCACTCAAAAACTCAATCAGATAATCACGATCTGATACACCGTCCATACTGTTTAAGGTTGGTCCATAGAATCCAAGAAGCTCTGCTGTAAGTCCTCGGTTCAGTGGATAAGTAGTTCCGGCTAAAGCCCCGGAGCCAAGCGGACAGTAATTCATGCGATGATAGATGTCGTTCAAACGCTGACGGTCCCTTTTAAACATCTCAAAATAGGCGCCCATATGGTGTGCCAAGGTAATTGGCTGAGCTTTTTGAAGGTGTGTAAATCCAGGCATAATCGTCTGTGTGTTCTCCTTCATAATATGAAGAATCACCTGAAGAAGTTCCCTAAGCTGTTCATCTGTGTCTAAAATCTGATTTCTTGTATAAAGACGCATATCAAGTGCTACCTGGTCATTTCTGCTTCGACCGGTATGAAGCTTTTTGCCTACATCCCCCAATCGATCAATCAGATTTGCCTCTACAAAGCTGTGAATATCCTCGTACTCCTCCGTTATTTCAAGAGTACCGGCTTCCACTTCCGCTAAAATCTCATTCAAGGTCTTGATAATGGCATTTTTTTCCTCTTCCGTAAGAATCCCTACGCTGGCAAGCATCATCACATGAGCAATACTGCCTTGAATATCTTCTTTGTAAAATCTTTTATCGAATGTAATTGAGGCATTAAACTGATATACCAGCTGATCTGTTTCCTTTGTAAATCTGCCTCCCCATAACTGTGCCATTTGTTAGTTACTCCTTTCCAACAATTCCTTTTCTTTTATTTCCTGATCCCTTTGATTTTTAGAATAGATGCATCCACAGTAATACTGTCTGTACATATGGTATTCATTAGAAAGCTCAGTGGAGCGCTTATACCCATTTTTCTTTTTAAAGTCGGAGCATAAATACTTACATCCATACTGCCTCTCAAGTTCCCTGCCAATCTCATTCAGCTTTGCAGAATTTTTCAGAGGACTGATAGACAACGTCGTCGTGAAATAATCATAGCCGCCTTCTTTGGCAATTTTTGCTGTCTCCTCCAGACGAAGTCGATAACATCGGAAGCATCTCTCTCCACCTTCTTTTGCCGATTCATAGCCTTTTGCCATATGGTAAAACTCATTGGGTGCAAAGCGTCCCTCCATAAAAGAAATGGGGTGCAAAGCCGGAAACTCATTGATAAATCGTTCCTGCTCCCGCACCCTCATATGGTACTCTTCTTCCGGATAGATATTGGGATTGTAATACAATACCGTGACAGAAAAATAGCGGGATAAATACTCCAGGCAATAGGTACTGCATGGTCCGCAACAGCTGTGAAGTAACAGCTTCGGGACCTGCCCCTTTGGTATCCTCCGAATTTCTTCTTCCATCCAAATCTGATAGTTTTCTTTATTCATGGTCTCCCTCGCAGAATACCTGAAGAACAACCAGTGCAAAAATATAAATTACCGCACAAAGCACCATCAATAAAACCTGATGTGCCAATACCCCTGCAATAATCTGTGCAATAACCACCAGTCCATGTACCCAAAGCTCTACATGGTGAAGACACCCCGCCATAGCGGCTTCCAGGATTATCAAGAGACAAACCGGAACAATAGAAATCTTAAGTGCTAAGGCTGCAATGAGATTCACTACAATTACCATAACACATAAAAATGCAATCGATAAAACCTTTTTATGACTAACAATATAATCCTTTACTTGATCCTTCATGTTAACCTATTCCCTTCTACATTGTCTGACTCAAATGTTTCTTAACACGCTGAATAAGCATATCTAAAGCAACTTTATTTTCTCCTCCCTCAGGGATAATGATGTCCGCTTTCCGTTTGCTTGGTTCCACAAATTGTTCATGCATTGGCTTCACCGTAGTCAGATACTGAGAAATAACGCTCTGTAAGGATCTTCCTCTCTCCTCTACATCTCTTTGAATACGACGCAAAATACGCACATCAGCATCGGTATCAACAAATACCTTGATATCCATAAGCTCCGATATCATCGGTTCCTGAAAAATCAGAATCCCCTCTAATACAATAACAGGTGCCGAAACAACCTTTTCAACCTCATTGGAACGATTGTGAATCGTATAGTCATATACAGGAACCTCTACTGTTTTGCCTTCCTTTAACTGCAAAAGGTGTTCTCGCAAAAGATCATTATCAAAGGCATCCGGATGATCATAATTGAGCTTACACCTTTCTTCGTAGGTCATTTCGTCATGTCTTTTATAATAATTGTCATGACGGATAATACTTACTTCGTCTCTGCCAAAGCTATCTACCAATCTGTCTGCTAATGTGGTCTTTCCACTTCCGGTTCCACCCGCAATTCCAATAAAAATGGTATCCATAGAATTATGCTCCAATTATCGCAAGAGTTGCGCTGGTTCCAAGTCTGCTTGCACCGGCATCTATCATTTCCTGAGCTTCCTTTGCAGTATGAATACCGCCGGATGCTTTCACACCCATTTCTTCCCCAACTGTTTTTCTCATAAGAGCAACGTCCTTCGCCTTTGCTCCTGCAGTGGAAAAACCGGTGGAAGTCTTCACAAAGTCTGCACCGGCAGCTTTTGAAAGTTCTGAGGCTTTTACAATTTCTTCGTCAGTTAAAAGACATGTCTCTAAAATAACCTTGAGAACCACATCCTTTCCACAAACCTCTTTCAATGTTTTTATATCATTTTCAACGAAATCGTATTTCTTATCTTTAAGAGCTGCTACATTCAAAACCATATCAATTTCCTGTGCTCCATCTTCAATTGCACATTTGGTCTCGTATGCTTTTACTCTGGTATCAGACTGTCCAAGCGGAAATCCTACTACTGTACATACTAAAACATCTGTATCTGCAAGCTGCTTAGCAACGTATTTTGTGTAATACTGGTTCACACACACAGAAGCAAATCCATACTCTTTTGCCTCATCACAAATCTTTTTAACCTGCTCTGTTGTGGCATCAGCCTTCAAAATAGTGTGATCAAATAATTTATGATTCATAAATATTCCTCCGTTTCTATAATAAACAAATAGCAGAATCCAAGGATTCTGCCACAGAGCCGATAACCGGGATCGAACCGGTGGCCTACGCATTACGAGTGCGTCGCTCTACCTACTGAGCCATATCGGCAAATTACTTTTCAAGTATATCAAATTCATAGTAAAAAGCAAGTATTAATTAATGGTATTTACCTATTTTCCCCGGAAAGAAAACACTTTTCTCTCCGGGGATAGCTACTTTTTATCTGATATTATTAACGGGAACCCTTATCGTAAGGAATACCCTCTGCCTTTGGTGCTCTTGACTGTTTTGATGTAAATGCCAACACTACCAAGGAAATTATATATGGAATCATATTGTAGATTCCGGATGGAATACCCATTGCAACCAGTGATGGGAATCCCATGTATACGTTGGAAAGTGCACGGAAAAATCCGAAGAGCAATGCCGCCATAGCAATGTTCTGTGGTTTCCACTTACCAAAAATCATAACCGCAAGTGAAAGGAATCCAAATCCCGCTACACCATATTCAAACTGCCACTCTGAAACTCCCGTGGTGATATAACAGATACCCCCAAGTCCGCCAAGGACACCAGAGATAAGAACTCCAGCCCAACGCATTTTATATACGTTGATACCTACAGAGTCCGCTGCCTGTGGATGCTCACCACACGCCATAAGGCGAAGTCCGAATTTTGTCTTGTAGAGTACCACATACGCTACAATCACAAGCACAAGTGTAATTACCATGAACCAGCTAAACTGGAAGCCATTGATATCAACTACAAAGGCTTTTTTCTCCTCAATGTACTGGACAATGGATGAGTGATCATCAGAGTTTGTCGCAGTGTTGATTGATTTAACAATAACAGTTGCAAGGGCAGTACCAAGGATATTCATAGCGGTACCAACCAGAGTCTGGTCTGCATTAAAATGAATTGCTGCAACACCAAGAAGTGCTGAATAAATCAGACCAACTAAAATACTTGCAAGAATGGTAACTACTACTACTACAAATCCATTGGTGCCGATTGGGAGATATCTCATAGCAAGAGCTCCACCCATTGCACCCATTACCATAATTCCTTCCAATCCAAGGTTGATGATACCGGAATGCTCTGAAAAACAGCCTCCTAACGCCACCAGGGAAAGAATACAAGCAAAAAGAAGTGTGTACTGAATCAATAATACCATTAGTTTGCACCTCCCTGCTCTTTTTTCTCCTCAGACTTTTTAATGGAGTTATTCATAACCATCTTAACAAAACCTACAAATCCACAGAGATAAATAATAAATGCTGAAATCAAATCGGAAATCTGTGAACAGTAGATGTCAAGGTTTACATGTCCACCACCATCTGTAATGTGCTGGATAAAGAAGGAAGCAAAAATGGAACCGATTGGGTTTAGTCCACCAAGGAATGCGGCCGCGATTCCGTTGAAGCCCATCTCCGGCACAGATGAAATGGTTACCTGCCACTGCTCAATATCGGTAAGATACAGGAAAGAACCTGCAATACCGGCTAAGGCACCACTGATAAGAAGGGATAACACAATGTTTCTCTTCTCAGCCATACCAGCGTATTTGGCGGCATTTTTGTTGTAGCCTGTTGCTTTTAATTCATAACCAAATTTGGTTTTCTCCATTACGACATATACAAGAATTGCAAAAATAATAGAAAGTGGAATTGCAAGTCCAACGTAACGGTTTCCACCAAAAAGACCTTCCAG
This sequence comes from Agathobacter sp., assembly GCA_022767075.1. Classification (GTDB taxonomy): domain Bacteria; phylum Bacillota; class Clostridia; order Lachnospirales; family Lachnospiraceae; genus Roseburia. Next base: position 12,883 of record JALEPP010000093.1, read on the forward strand.
CCCCAAGGTCGGAAGAACTGCGCCCGGATTCTTTGAAGCCAGTGCATAGGTATATGGGCTGGCACTATCCTTTGCTGCAGTCAAAATCATATTGGTAGCATACAATGAAATCCAGTTTAACATAATACCGGAAATAACTTCATTTACATTGCAGTATGCCTTTAAAAGACCACTGATTGCTCCCAGTAAAGCACCCATAACCGCTGCAAAGATCACACATGCAATCCAGTTCCATCCTAATACCAAAGCCCCATAAAGAGCTGCACAGGAACCCACTACATACTGTCCTGCAGCACCGATGTTAAATAATCCTACTTTGTATGCAAACAAAATAGAAAGGGAACACATAAGAAGCGGAGCTGTCTTTACAAGGGTGTTACCCATATATTTCAATTGCATATTGGCACGACTATAGCCAAAAAAATTCTTGATAATGGAAGTAATTGCTTCTCCCGCTCCTGATGGTTCAATGATTAATAAAACCACAAAACCAATCAACAGTCCTACTACAATACAAAGCAAAGAGGAAAGGAAGGACTGCACTCCTTGATTTTTCAATATTTTTTTCATGATACAGTCACCTCATCTCTCTTGGCACCTGACATGTAAAGGCCAAGTTCTTCCTGGGTTACATTTTTTGGATCAAATTCTCCAACAATTTCACCCTCATACATGACTAAGATTCGATCCGGAACATCCATAACCTCATCCAGTTCCAATGACACAAGAAGAACAGCTTTTCCCTTGTCTCTTGTATCAACAAGCTGCTTATGAATGTATTCAATTGCTCCTACATCCAGACCTCTGGTAGGCTGAACTGCAATCAAAAGCTCAGGATTTCGGTCAATCTCTCTGGCGATAATGGCCTTCTGCTGATTACCACCGGACATACTTCTGGTAGTGGTAATCGGACCTTGTCCGGAACGCACATCAAACTTTTCAATCAAACCACTGGCATATTTACGGATATTGCCACGTTTTAAGAACCCTAGTTTATTGGTAAACTCAGGCTCAAAATATCTCTGAAGAATCATGTTGTCCTCCAAAGAATAATCGAGAACCAGTCCATGTTTATGACGATCCTCCGGAATATGACTCATTCCCATCTTACTCTTCTGACGAATGGACGCCTTGGTAACATCTTTGCCGCAAAGTGTAACGCTTCCCTCCTTCACCGGTTCAAGACCGGTAAGTCCATAGATCAACTCGGACTGTCCGTTGCCATCAATACCTGCGATACAGACAATCTCTCCGGCCTTTACATCAAAGGATACCTTCTTAACAGCATCTCCATGATTAGAAGTACCAACGCTAAGATCACGAACCTTTAAAATCGTTTCTCCCGGAGCACATGGCTTTTTGTCTACCTTAAATGACACGTCTCGTCCTACCATCATGGAAGAAAGCTCTTGTATGGTGGTGTTCTTGGTCTCAACGGTACCAATATAACGGCCCTTGCGAAGAACGGTACAACGGTCTGCAACTGCCATAATCTCATTCAACTTGTGGGAGATAAATAGAATACTCTTTCCCTCCCTCACAAGGTTCTTCATGATTTTCATGAGTTCCTCAATCTCCTGAGGGGTCAACACCGCAGTTGGCTCATCAAAGATAAGAATCTCATTGTCACGATAAAGCATCTTTAAGATTTCTGTTCTCTGCTGCATTCCAACCGTAATATCTTCAATCTTTGCATCCGGATCGATCTGAAGACCATATTTGTCAGAAAGCTCCATAACCTTCTTTCTGGCTTCCTGTTTCTGAAGCAGTCCTCCCTTAGTAGGCTCTACTCCAAGAATAATATTATCCAGAACTGAAAAACACTCCACTAACTTGAAGTGCTGGTGAACCATTCCGATTCCAAGATCATTGGCATCGTTTGGGTCAGTAATTTTCACTTCTTTCCCATCCTTTTTGATGACGCCTTCTTCTGGCTGATAGAGACCAAATAGAACACTCATTAAGGTGGATTTTCCTGCACCATTTTCTCCAAGCAACGCATGAATCTCTCCCTTTTTCAACTGAAGAGAAATATGATCGTTGGCGATAATGCCAGGGAACTTTTTTGTGATGTCTAACATCTCAATTGCATATGTTTGTTCCACAGCAATACTCCTCTCTTGCGATTAATCAATATATAAAGTTATTATAACCTATTATTATGCAAAAGAAAAGGGCGAACATTGCGGTCCGCCCTTGAACAATCACTTTCTATAAAGCAATTATTTAATGCTATCGAATACCTCAACATTTGCTGCTGTTGTTTCAGGCATAGCAGAAATATCGTTGGATACTTTAATTTCTCCTGAGTACATTTTTGCAACAAGTGCTTTGTAATCATCTACAGTAAATCCGTCAGCCCACTGAGTAGATTCCATTGGAATCTGTACGTAGTTGTCTTCTGGGTTCTCTGAAACAAGACCAAGAGTCTTAATGGTTCCTGCGTAGTCAGACCATTTTCCTGCAAGGATATCAGCCAAGGTATCAGAAACAGTTGGAGCAAGACCCTTCATAGCTGAAGTAACAGTGATTCCATCACCGTATGCTGAATCGATAACACCCTTCTGGTCTGTATCAACACCGATTACTTTTCCGCCTACCTTCTGAGCAGCCTCTGCTGCTGAGGTGTAGATTCCACCACCGCAAGCGAATACAACTTCTGTTCCACCCTTGTACCAGGTATCCATTGTAGCTGTGATATCAGCATCACCCTTGAACTGTCCGCCGTAACCGTATTTAATATCTACAGTCTTTCCAAGCTCTGCAGCTGCTGCATCACATCCCTGAACAAAGCCATATCCGAAACGAACTACAGCAGGTACTGCCATTCCGCCTAAGAATCCAAGCTTCTCATATCCAAGCTTAACTGCAGCGTATCCTGCCATGTAACCAGAAAGCTCTTCCTGGTAAATTGCACAATATACGTTGTCTAATTTAACATAGTCCTCTAAGTTCCAGTTGTCTGGATTGTAGTCGTACTCTTCACCAGCTTTTGCTACAGCAGCCTCAAGAATGTCTCCCTTAGCAACATCAAGTGCGAAGAATTTGATATCGCTGTACTCTTCAGCAACCTCTACGATTGTTCCACCAAAAGCGTATCCTGGCATAACGATAACGTTAAATCCCTCGTCTACGGCCTGCTCTACAGAAGCAACACGCTCTGCGGTAGAGTCACCGGTTGGTTTGTAGTACTTGAACTCTACATCATTTGCCTCAGCAAATGCTTTACAAGCTTCGTATGTAGTCTGGTTGAATGACATATCAGTGATATCACCGTAATCAGTAATCATTGCGATTTTGTACTCTGAATCGTTGTTAGTACCTGCAACATCACCCTGTGCACTCTCTGTTCCTGCATTGTTGGCGTTGTTATTGTCTGGTGTAGAACCACATCCAACAAGGCATCCAACAGCTAAAGCTGCTGTTAAGATCAATGACATAATCTTTTTCATGTTGTCTCTCCTTTTCAATACTTGTTGATTGAATGTTAATATTATATTCACATTTCATTCATTTTTGTGAATACTTTGGAATTATATCACAAATCTCCACAAATGTAACCCCTTTTCACGTTCCAAAAGAAATTTTTTTCATAAAGACAAAATATCCCCGGTTTACAAGTGGTTTCCCTATATGTTATTGTTAAAAAACAAAATATGCTCTATATGACTGAGGTTTTCAGACATCCTTTTCTTTTCCGGTGGAAAGGATACTATGAACTATCAAGATTTTATTTCCTGTGTAACGGAATTCATGCAGGAACATATCAGCGATTCCGCAACCATTCAGCTGAAAGAAATTCAAAAGAATAACGGCACCACCATGGAGGGCATGCTCATCTTTGAAAAAGGTCTAAATATAGCTCCTACCATCTACCTTTTGCCTTATTACAGTCGATTATTGGAGGGTGTTGAACTGCAAGAAATTCTGGATGATATTTTGCGAACCTATCGAAAATATCGACCAACCCAATCCATTGATGTCTCCTTTTTTGTAGATTACAAGCGGGTAAAACCCCGTGTTGTTTATAAGCTGATCAATCACCACAAAAATCAAAAGCTCTTAGAAGATGTTCCTCATATTGACTATCTGGACTTTGCCATTGTATTCCTCTATCTCATCGATGGTTCCAAAGAGAATTACAGTACGATACTGATTCACAACAACCATATGGAATTATGGGGTATCTGTAAGGAGGATTTATATGAAGCCGCTATGGAGAATACCCCAAGGCTGCTTCCATTTGAATTGCTCTCTCTGTGGGATTATGTGAAAGGATTTAACCCCTTCCTTTATTTTACGGACACATCCGCCCCGGAATTATTCATCTTAACCAATCCGGCAAAGCTAAACGGTGCCAGCTGTCTTCTATACCCCGATCTCATGGAACAATGTGCTCAAATGATGGAATCTGATTTTTTTGTGATTCCAAGCAGCATTCACGAGCTGCTGCTCTATCCCCACTCCAACACAGAAGATTTGGACAGTCAAAGTGAACTCACAGCCCTCATTCAGGAAGTAAATGATACCCAGTTACAGGATGAAGATATCCTTTCCGACCACGTATACTACTACTCCAGACGCAAACATTCCCTGGTGGGTTAATACCCTGCCAGGGAACTCACTGAACAGTTAAAGTTTGCTAAGCAAAAGCTCAACTTTTTCCCGACCAACCTTCATATGGGGAAGTTCTCTTTCCACTTCCCCTCTGAGGGTTTCTAAACTTGTGGTACTATAGGCAATCTGTTCTCTTAATCTTTTTCTTCTCTCCAAAAGGTCATGTTTGATCTCAACCATTTCTTTTGGATTGACAATTCCGGCGGTATATGTCAGCCAGAGATTAGGGTCATAGAAATGATACTTTCGAAGATAGCGCAGAAGCTTTTCTCTGTAGTATTCCATATCATCACGATTTTGTTGATATCTGGTATGTTCTACCACTGCTTCATGATAACAATCCCAAATATACTCAAACTCCCTGGAATTGGATACATGATATTTCTCCATCGTATAATCAATTGCATTTTTCGTAGTAACATAACGAATCTTTACGTGATTCTCCAATGTAATGGCCCTATTAATATATCCACCCGCTTTTTTTATCAGCTTCTGATTTTCTTGATGCTTTAGCAGAATATATGCACAGATTAACAAAACCAGAAATCCCAAAAGGACCAGCAAAACGGTGATATCCACTTTCAATAATTGTTTTACTAAGAACAACAAAACTGCAGCAGAGGCTAAAACTACAAGCAAAATAACAGAGATCCTGCCCAAAAGTCTTGTCTGTTCCTTTGCGTCCTGTTTCAGATACATCCACTCTGTCTTTTCCGCTTCCAGATAATGCATATCTCGTTTAATGGTTTCCAGATACTTCTCATTTTCCTGCATACGTCTGATTGCCCCGGGAATCTCATCCTCCAATTCCTGCATTTGACGAAACTGAGCCTGAGAGATCTTTTGCTCTTTGGTGCGGTATTCCATCACCTGCTGTTCCATGGTATCCAGATTTGTTGCAATGTCAATAATCTCTTTTTGGGCCTTCTCATCCATCTCTTCATAGAACAAAATATCATTCAACTGGCTGGTTACAATTTCATACTCTTTTTTATCCTCCGCCAGAGTCTGTGAAATGGCAGCCATCTGCTCACAGCGATCTACGATAATTGCTTCCAGGCTCTTCCTGGAAACCGCAAGGACATCATTGCTTATTGCTTCATTACTATTCTTTCTATTGTTATTCTTTTTCTTCTTGCCAAATATATTCCAAAACATCCTTTGTTATCTTCCTCACAAAGACGTCATTTTACAATAATCGTCCTTCCAATCATCTACGATAAAGTTAATCTCCTCCATAGCCTCCGTTCGCGTACGGTATTCTTTCCTGGCCATGGTCTCCAATTTTTGCTCAAAGGCAACGATTTCCTCATTTCTGCTTGCCATGGTAAGTTCATTACGGATTTCTAAAATTTCCATTTCATTCATGTGATATTTTTCGCAAATACGATCAAACCCCACCTGATCTCCCAAACAACGATACGCAAATAGACACTGTCTTCTGGAAGCCTTATTTCGTCCTATTTCATATGCTTTTTCAAAGGCCTCCGCTCCTTCTCTAAACAAGAACATTTTGCAGTAGGCAACACCAAGGTTATGCCAAATATCAGCAATAATCAGAGGGTTCTCAGAGGAAGCATCCTCCCTTTCTAACAGCCTTCGATACTCTAACAAACCGGCCATATAACGTCTATGCTCCATATGGCGATCCGCTCTAATCTTTGCGCACTGGAATTCGGATTTGTTCTCCATCTCCTTTAGCACATTCAGGTTGTGCTGCCTTTCTTCCAAGGTACAATAGCCCACATCCTTCAAAAGACAATCTACAAACGCCGACAGATTCTCTGATTCAGTCATGATTTCTCTGAGGGTATCTCCAAGAGCTTCCCTGCCAACGGTATGAGAAATCCAGTTGCAGAGTTCATCTGACATAAAATCTTTTTCTATCAGAAAAATATTCTCATTTATGTAATAGCATAACTCTTCCAATGAATAGACTGATATACCGGTATCAGGAAATAAGTACCCTACCGTTACCGGTGCTTCCTTACACAATAAAAGCTCCCCCATGAAATCACCTCCTTCTTTCAAATGACGTATCTTTAAATTGACATGGTATATTTCCAAATCTTATCTGAGCTGCGGAACAATTCACCAAAGCCCAAATCCTGCATGGTAATCTCAACCTTGGTATCCGAAACCGGTTTTGCCTCAATATGAATTCGGCTGGTACGTTCCGGTCTCTTTGGCAAATCAGTGAGCTCGATGGTCTCCAATTTTGCTTCATTGCTGTGGGGAAGCTGTTTCCAAAAAACGATCTCCTGCCCCTCCGTTAGGATAACATCCACATTTCCGATTTCCTCAAACCAGTTCTTTCCCGCTGTAATCAAATCGAAGAACTGTTCCTTTCCCCGGTTTTTCACCTTTAGGCATAGATTAAACTTCATCTCATTCTCACCGAGATACACAAATTCCCATGGCTTCTGCCCATCCAGAACTGCGGCCCCGTAAGCAGCACCCTTTGTATAAAGGTTCTTGCCCATAAATGCACGTCTCCCACGACACATAAAGTTCAAGGACTCGTGCATCCAATTGCCATCAAATCCATCTCCTGTCAGATAACAGGTAGAAACAATTCGATTTTCCATAGCTTTTTGAAGAGCCAAAAGAAAGGTCTCATCCCGATCCATCTGAAAAGAATCCTTTGGAGATTCGTCAATGGTAATAATCTGTGGCTTGGTATGAAGGTTTCTCTTTAACGTATAATAAAACAACTGTTCCCTGGAAGCCTGAAACAAAAGCACATCGTGTAACCACAAATCCTGCGGCTGGCTCATCGCATAATAATAAAAGCTTTCTTTATGATCCATCACCCGAAGCTTCTTGGAGCTTAGTCCAAGCTTTGGGGCCATTTCCCCAAACATCATCATATTCTCCTTGTTCAGGGAAGGAATGGTGATTACAACACAATCATAGCTTGGGGTACTGCCAAGTACCTGTGGCAGAGCCATAAGCTTCTTAAGGTACATAAGAAGCAAATCTCTTGCCTCATACACTTCATCTTCCATGAGAATCTGTTCATCTGCAGTTGCTCTGGACAAAATAGATTCCACGCAAATCATTTCTCCCATTCGGGATAAGCGTTTTGCTTCCTCACCAAAATACCACTGGGATACATTTTTCTTCTTTGCAAGAATCAGTGGAATCTGATAGTTCTCCCCACCGGCAACTAAGCTCACCGTTTCAGGTTCTTTTTGATTTAATTGGTAATAACTGATCATTGCATAGGAATCAGTTAGGTCTATCCCAAGATAGTATCCCATAAAACTACTTCTCCTTTAAAAGAGTAAACAACTTCTCTGTAACCGTATCCAGCCCCTGATACTGTTTCATATTGCGATATAAAGAGGTCTGATCCTGAAGAGTATTGGAAATCAACATTTGATTAATCAGATTATATCTGCTCCTGTCCTTCTGACCATAGAGATCATTGTTTGTAAGCCTGGTACTCTCTGTCATCTGAGTCCGACCATCTAACTCGTCCGAAATATAGTATTGAACCACATCTCCAAAGAACATCACAAACTGTTTCACAAAAATACCATCATATACATTCGGAATCTCTTCCACAACAAAATCAGAGCCTGTATCACGCCCACTATAGTGTAATACCACATGAGATTTCGGGTTCGTGCGATATTCCAAAAATACCTTGTCATACAAATGATATTTTTGAATCAAACGTTCATCCAGTTTCTTGTAGAATGCAAAGTACATACCCCTTCTTGTATACATGCTAAGAAGCTCATCGCCAATCTGATAATGCTTATCTGACCACTGATCCTCCTCTGAAAGATATCGAAACAGCGCAAGTCTGCATGCGTCATTTAAGGTCTGCTCATGACAATAGCGGCTTTCAATCACAGCCAAAACATACGGACTGATTTTCCTGTTCTCAACAAAATAACCATGGGCTGCCATAGACAAATACGCAAGCACAATAAAATCCTGTGGGCTTTTCTCCAGATAGCAGCGAAAGATTTCCTCTCCCTCCGGCAATTCACATCCCACATACAGAAGCTGAGTCAAGATACGTTCTTCCAAATCCTTTGTGTCAACCTGGAAATCCTCACAGCTCTTCCACAAACGAATCAGCTCTGTAGTGGCACCCTGATAGTAAATGGCCAGATATTCCAGAATGTGATCATTGTATTTCTGATTGCGAAAAGCATCTGCACAAAGAGAGACCAAATATTCATCTTCTCCGTATTCCGTCTCTTCCAGCATTGCACTGGCCAATGTCACCTTTCCTGCAGAGCTCAGATAATCCATTCCAAATTTTTGTATCCAACCATAAGCTTTCTGATAAAATCCGTGTTCCACCATAAGCTCTAGCAGAAATCTTCTTCCCGGTACATTCAAAATGGACAAATCCACCTGCTCCAAAAATTTCTCAATAGAAACATTATCGTGAACAGACTGGTAATAACGAATGATTTCCGGAATCATTTCTCTCTGATACTGAGTGCTGAAATCCTGTCCATACAGAATTCGCGGAAAGAACTTCTCATCCTTTTCCTCAAAGGTAAGGTAACTTGGTTTGGTATCAAAATAGTAGATCACATAGGAAAGTTCATCCCCTGCCAATTCCATACATTTCTCAATATAAGGGGAAGGGTCCATCAATTTCTGAAGCTGATATTGCATATTGCTTGCATATCTGCGCCCTTCCTTATCTTCAAAAAGAATGACAAACTCTTTGGTTGACAGCCTAACATATGCTTCATGTTCCGTAATAGGAACAATCTGAGGTTCCCTGGTCTGTCTCTCATAGACGACAGCACGTACCATCCGCTTGTCATAAACCACAAGCTTATAGGTAAAGAGAATCTTGGATAAACCATGTGCAATCTCACGATTTATCAATCCGGTATCCAGCATATCCTTATAGAGAATTGCAAGGTTATCATCCATATGCTCCTGCTCTGCCTGTTCCATGGCAAAGCGCCCCATGGTTCTCTTATATTTCTGATATACCTCCTGCTCCGTATATCGGGCGGCAATGATATTCGCATATAAAACGGCCAGTTTTTTATACGGCATCGGAGTATCATATTGGAAATACATCTGAATAATCTTTGGAACCTTGGTAATCTCATGGCTGTCCATAGAAAGCAAATATGCCTCATAGAGTCCCGTCAGTCTTATTTCCAATTCAATTCCCTTTTGATACCAGCCATGATACCTGGTGTCATACTTCTGACCCTTTATCAGGTATCCGCAAATGAGCGCCAGATGTTCCGGCTTCGGATTCACATGATAAGCCGCACACATAAATTCAAACACTACCGGATCGAAGCTTCTCTGGGTCTTGGTAATTTCAAAAATCTGAATGGCAATGTCCTTCGTCAATGCTTTATGTCTAATCGCCCACCGCAAAATCTTTCTCTCAAAAGAGTCCAATTTGGTAAGCAGGAAAGGATCCTGCCAAATCAAATAAAACGCTTCTATGTACAAATATGGTGAAGTGCAACCATTGTCAATCCAATATGCAATATCCTTTAACTTACGGCTATGATTACTTACATATTTCTCCTCCAGAAAGGTCAAAATCCAGAAAAGGAACACACTATCCGGATGTTCCCTAAAAATCATCCTAATCTCATCCGTAAGCTTGTCTACATAAGAGGGTTCTCTTTCCATCAGGGAGATAATGTACAGATAATAAGCCCACTCAATGGATTTACGGTCTATACAATTGTGCTTAAAATCATTTAAGATCCAATCGGCTTCCTGTCGCTGTCTGTTGATGATATAGACCTGTGCCTTCATAAGACCATATAGAGCAACCTCTGGCTCTAGAGCCTGCAGCTGGGTCAGAATTTCGATTGTCTCATTGGCCCATACCCCGGTAACAATACGTTTTAAACGGTACGCCTGATACAACTCCATGATTCCGACCTTGCACTCCTTGATTTGGGTGCGAAGCGGCACCATAAGCTCTTCCATCTCCGGAGTTTGTTCGGCCATAACCGTAATGGAAACCTTTTGATAGACCGTCTCTAAAGTGATCTTTCCAAAATTACGTCCCCCATGCATAGCTTCGGGTAACAGATAATAGCAAAGTTCATAGGTGCTTCCAACAAAGTCCTCAGACTCTATCAATGTTTTATCAAGGCGAATAAAACCGTTGTCAGAAGTAACCGATATTCCAAGATAGCCCCATTGATCCTTTCGAATCTCAATGGTCTCCTTCTGTGTCTCCGTCAAATCATGATAGGTATATTCCGTCTTTTCAACAGAAAATTTTACGCGCTCTTTCTTACCAATTCCTACTAAAAACTCTTCCAGGTTCTGATTGGATGGTTTTGCCTTTGACAAGCCCCTGTAAATAAGCTCTTCCTGTACCTCTTTGGGATTAATCAGACTTGGAAAATTCTTTGAATAAAAAAGATGATAAGCTTCCTTCCAATCATTTTTTGCAAGCTTTGCAAAATCATATAGATTCTTAATCTTACCGACAGAGCTCTCCGGGTAGAGTCTGGAAATGGACACACAAAAAGGAAGGTTATATTCAGCTCCGTTGCAAAGAATTGTAAAATTCCCTTTTTGAATATCGCCTTCTACAAGCCCCTCACTATGAAATTGATAACGAATACGCGCTTCCTGACCTTCAAATTGTGGGGTCAAAACTTCCATTCTTGAATGGTTTGCATACACCACTCCTCGAATCACAACGTCGTTGGTACTAGAAATTGTGAAGGTTCCGCTCTCATCTCTCCCCTCAAGAACATCTAGCTCCAGTTTCTCTCCCGGCAATGACAGATTAGGACCCGCATAGTCGAATTTGCCTCTCGCAAGCTGCATAATTCGTCTGCGCAAATCCATCACCTACTTCTAAATGATACTTATTACAATTATATCGAACTTCCATGTTCGGTGCAACTAAAAAAGCCAATGGAGAAGTCTCCATTGGCTTAAGAAATCTACAAAACTTTATTTGTTTGAAAGAAATTCATGGATTCCTTTTGCTGCTGTTTTACCGGCACCCATAGCAAGAATAACAGTAGCCGCTCCTGTAACAGCATCTCCACCGGCATATACTCCCTCTTTTGAGGTAGCACCGGTTTCTTCAGATGCAATGATACATTTTCTACGGTTAACATCCAGTCCTATGGTAGTAGACGAAATCAATGGGTTTGGTGAAGTACCAAGTGACATAATGACAGTATCACATGGAATTTCATACTCAGAGCCAGGAATTTCTACCGGGCTTCTACGTCCGGACTCATCAGGCTCACCAAGTTCCATCTTAATGAGACGAATTCCTTTTACCCATCCATCCTCATCCACAAGGATTTCTGTCGGATTCTGAAGGAGGTCAAAAATAATCCCCTCTTCTTTTGCATGATGTACTTCTTCCTTACGAGCCGGAAGCTCTTCTTCGCCACGACGGTATACGATATGTGTCTCAGCCCCAAGGCGAAGTGCTGTACGGGCAGCATCCATAGCAACGTTACCACCACCAACTACAACTACACGTTTGCCTCTGGTGATTGGAGTCTCATATCCTTCTTTGAAAGCCTTCATAAGATTATTTCTGGTAAGGAACTCGTTTGCTGAGAATACTCCGTTAGCCTGCTCACCCGGAATACCCATAAATCTTGGAAGACCTGCACCTGAACCGATAAATACAGCCTCAAAGCCTTCTTCTTCTAAAAGTTCATCAATGGTTGTGGATTTTCCAATTACCACATTGGTTTCAATCTTTACGCCAAGGGATTTTACGTTTTCGATTTCAGCGGCAACCACCTTGTCCTTTGGAAGACGGAATTCCGGAATTCCGTAGCTGAGAACTCCACCCGCCGCATGAAGAGCCTCAAAAATAGTAACTTCATAACCAAGTTTTGCCAGATCACCAGCACAGGTAAGTCCTGCCGGTCCGGAACCGATAACAGCAACCTTCTTGCCATTCATCTTTTCTGCTTTCTTCGGTTTCACATTATTCTCACGAGCTGTATCTGCCACAAAGCGCTCTAGCTTTCCAATTGAAATTGCATCTCCTTTGATTCCTCTGATACATTTTCCTTCACACTGAGATTCCTGAGGACATACTCGACCGCAGACTGCCGGAAGTGCTGATGATTCAGAAATAATCTGATATGCTTCCTCAAAGTTCTCATTTTTCACCTGCTGAATAAATGCAGGAATATCAATGGAAACCGGACAGCCTTTTACACACTGCGCATTCTTGCAGTTTAAGCAACGGCTGGCTTCCTCTACCGCTTCCTCTTTGTTGTATCCATAGCAAACCTCTTCAAAGTTTGTTGCTCTTACCTGTGGTTCCTGTTCACGAACAGGGATTCTCTTCATCACATCCATTATTTGTCACCTCCGCAGTGTCCGCAGCCACCATGGTGGGTTGCGCCTTCTTCATATGCAAGCTTCGCACGTCCTTCAGCTGTCTTATACTGCTGCTGACGTTTCATAGCCTGATCAAAGTCCACTAAATGTCCATCAAACTCCGGTCCATCTACACATGCGAATTTGACCTCATCACCTACAACAAGACGGCAGGCTCCACACATACCGGTTCCATCAACCATAATAGGATTCATGGAAACAATAGTAGGAATACCAAGCTTTTTCGTGGTAAGGCAGGAGAATTTCATCATAATCATTGGTCCGATTGCAACACACTGATCATAACGAACCCCCTCCTCATATAATGCTTCAAGCTGAGCAGTACCAACACCCTTAAAGCCATAGCTTCCATCGTCTGTACATACATAACAATTCTTTGCTACTGCTTTCATCTCATCAATGAAGAATAAAAGTTCTTTGTTTCTTGAGCCCATAATCACATCTGCCTCAACACCGTGCTCATGAAGCCATTTCACCTGTGGATAAATCGGAGCGGTTCCAAGTCCACCGGCAATAAAGACAATTTTCTTTTTTCTTGTCTCTTCCAGGTTTTCTTCCATGCAAAGCTCTGAAGGATTTCCAAGAGGACCTACAAAATCCATAAGGCTATCCCCTTCCTCTAAATCCATCATACGCTTCGTTCCCGCACCAATTGTCTGAACAACAATGGTAACCGTTCCATTTTCACGATCATAATCACAGATTGTAAGTGGAATTCTCTCCCCTATCTCATCTGTTTTTGCAATAATAAATTGTCCCGGCAAACAAGATTTTGCAACACGTGGAGCTTTAATATCCATCAGTACAATCTGGTCTGCCAATTGTCTTTTACAAACGATTGGAAACATAATTTTATCCTAATTCCTTTCCCTTTATATTGATAATACTTTATCCTATTCCTACTTACTTGTGAACTAACAAAAAGCAATCAGTTCTATAACTTATGTTTATATCATCTAATTGTTTTATTAGTTAAAGTAAACCAGTTCATCTTCAGGCGCTTCCGCTTTTGTAATAGAGATTGGGTAAAGAACAGGTCCTTTCCCTCTATACTCTCTTGCAAATTCAATATGAATCTCAGCAGTAATGTGGATCCATGATTTGTGAGGAAGCTCTTGTTCCTTGTCGTATTTACATTTAAATCCAACAAAGGTAACATCTTCGATACAACAGGTCATGGCAAAGCGACCAGGCACAAACATACCCTTTTTCAGCTTTTCAGGGTTATATACGTAAGCCAAAAAGCTTACTTTCTTGCCATCATACTTTTTGTAATTTTCTGTGGCATCCATATACCAGATTCCATAATCAGCGTCAGAAAGTTCAATCACATCTGCGTTAATATCAAATGGAAGTTCAATTGGTCTCTCATCAATGGTGCCGTCCTTGCGCTCAAATACCACCTGGGCCTTGCGGTTAATATTTTTTACCATACGACGGAATTTTCCACGGTCCGTGTTGTCATCGCTTCGATTAAAGATCACCACATCTGCCGCAAAAAACTGCTCCTGCATCATGGTACGCATATTATTCATATACATCTCAAAGGTGTCCGTATCAATCGTCGCAAGATTCTGTACAATCAGCCAGCCTTCCGGAAGCTCTGCATCCAAAATATGCTCCATCTCCCAGGTACCATTGTATTCAATAAATACCTGCTGTGGCTTGTAGATACTGTTTAATTCTTTGAGTTTCTCAGAAGTAAAAAGGGATTTGTCATCCATGGTAATGAGCTCCATATTGATAGACGAAAGCTTCTCAACATCGTATTCCTCATCTCCATCCTCACAGGCAATGATAATACCTTTTTCTCCATCTGCAAACCCATTCTCAAATAATGTTTCTTTTACAAGTGTGGTCTTTCCACTATCCATAAATCCGGTAAAGAGATATACTGGGATTTCCTGTGCCATAAAAATTCCTTTCTAATACTGCCTTTTTGCAACAGCAAATGTTACTTATACCAGCTCAAATAATTCTTCCAACTGATGTTCATTAATTCCTGTTCCGATTACCACAAGTCTTCCGGTGTAATCAGGTTCTCCGGTTCTAAGCTCGTACTCTCCATCCACCAGGTCGAAATAAATCCATCCGCCTTCTACATCCTCAACCATACCCTTTGAACGAAGAATATCTCCGTAATCCTCTGTCTCACAGAAAAGCTTTAGGATTTCCTCAATTTTACTCTTTGAGTATTTATGAGGAGTCTCTTTTCCCCAGCTTGTAAATACTTCGTCAGCATGATGATGGTGATGATGCTCATGGTCATGACATCCGCAGGTGCAGTTCTCATCATGCTCGTGATGATGCTCATGCTCGTGGTCATGGTCGTGGTCATGTCCGTGATGATGCTCGTGCTCGTGGTCATGCTCGTGGTCATGTCCGTGATGATGCTCATGCTCGTGATCATGCTCGTGGTCGTGATCATGCTCATGGTCGTGATCATGCTCATGATCGTGATCATGCTCATGGTCGTGGCAACCACAGGCGCAATCTTCATCATGGTCATGATGGTGGTGATGCGCATGTGCCTCTGCAAGAGTCTTCTTCTCCAAGGAATCTTGTCCTTCCATGGCTTTTAAAATCTGTGTTCCTGAGATCTCATCCCAATTGGTTGTAATAACAGCAGC
>JALEPP010000122.1 GCA_022767075.1 Agathobacter sp.
ATTTTGTGAAAAGCATGATGAGGGAAGTAAACGTACCATTGCTCGTATCTTCGAAGGTATAGATGAACGAGATATTATGATAACAGTTAAGACAATATTGGACATGGAACAGAATTTAAGTAAGTTATCATAGAATGAATCTTGCATATTATGGACAAGAGAGATATAATGAACGTGCGTTTGGGAAGAGCGCATAAAAGATGATTATAGCCGTGGCAACAATTGCTGCGGCTTTTTTGAAAAAAGAACAATGTGGAGTTATACATATTGATAATACAATGATGTAAATAGTATGAGGATACACTAGATCTTATGCTATTAGGACAATATTTCTGATTGAAAGAGGAGAGAAAAGTGAAATTCACAGATTGTCATCCAATTACAAATCTTGTATTTTATATAGGCGCAATTGGATTTGGAATGTGTTTAGTGCATCCGGCTTGTCTTGTGTGTTCTTTTCTTTTTGCGTTGGTTTATTATAGTATTGTGAAGGGGGAAGTAAGGAAATACCTAGGGAGAATATTAATGCTATTTATGGTAGTGTCATTGATTAATCCTTTCTTTAATAGGTATGGTGAGACAATTTTATTTGTTTATTTTAACGGGCGTTCATACACCCTGGAAGCTCTTGGGTACGGATTGGCATTGGCGGGGATGTTTTGTTCAATTATGACGTGGTTTGCATCATATAGCGTGGTAATGACAAAAGATAAGTTTTTGTTTTGTTTTGGAAAGCTTGCTCCAACCGTGTCGTTGATATTAACAATGGTATTTCGTTTTATACCAGACTTTCAAAGAAAGCTTCAGCAAGTTAGTGGAATCAGAAAGAGTATTGGGTTATCAACGAGTAGTGGGACCAACAGAGAGAAAATCAAACATGGAATGAACATCATATCTTCTGTAACCTCCTGGGCATTAGAGAGTAGTGTTGTAACGGCAGATAGTATGAGAAGCAGAGGATATGGTAGTGGAAGGAGAACTTCTTATTCTATTTATAGCTTCAAAAAGAAGGATCAGTTTTTATTGTTCATAATGTTATTACTTTTGTTAATAACATTATTATGCGCATTAAACGGAGGATTCACTGCGGAGTATACGCCAAGTCTATATATTTCAGATTGGGATAATGCGTGGACTATCATCGGTGTTGGAAGCTATTTTCTTTTTTTGGCAATTCCATCCGTTTTACATTTAATAGAGGAGATTATATGGCACATTTCGAGGTCAAAAATTTAAGCTTTTCCTATGCTACGTCCCCAGAAAAGGTGGCGCTTAAGGAGGTATCAGTTCAAATAGAGCAAGGTGCATATATTACAATATGTGGCAAAAGTGGTAGTGGAAAGACGACACTTTTAAGGCATCTAAAGAGTGTGCTGACCCCTTACGGAGAGAGAACAGGAGAAGTGTTATTCAAAGGAAAGAAACTTGCGGATATCTCAGAGAGGGATCAGGCATCAGAAATAGGTTTTGTTATGCAGAATCCAGAACATCAGATTGTAACAGATAAAGTGTGGCACGAATTGGCGTTTGGTTTAGAGAGTTTAGGATATGATCAGAAGGAAATTCGGCTTCGCGTGGCGGAGATGGCAAGCTTTTTCGGTATTCAGAATTGGTTTCATAAAGATGTTTCTGAGCTATCCGGAGGACAGAAACAGCTTTTGAACTTGGCTTCTATTATGGCAATGCAACCAAGTGTACTTATATTAGATGAACCAACAAGCCAATTGGATCCAATTGCAGCAGCTGATTTTTTGAACACGGTAAGAAAAATCAATAGAGAACTGCGAACCACAATAATTATTACGGAGCACAGATTAGAGGATATTTTGTACGCGTCTGACCAGGTAATTGTTATGGATCAAGGAAGAATTGTCGCAAATGATAGGCCGGAAAAAATTGGCGAATACTTAAAAACAGAAAACAATGATATGTTTGCGGCGATGCCTACACCGATGCAGGTCTACTATGGTGTTCCAAATAAATTAAAGTGCCCATTAACTGTTCGAGAAGGAGCAGAATGGTTGGAGCTATTGCTTGCAGGTAAGAATTTACGCATTAGAGAGATAAACGACGAAAAAACCTTATATGATGAGTCACAGATTAAGTCGCCTGCAGTAGAGTTAAAAGAGGTTTGGTTTCGATATGAAAAGAAGGCACAGGATGTGCTAAAAGGAGTATCGATGAAGGTGCCAAGAAACAGTATCTTTGCCGTGGTGGGAGGCAATGGTACAGGAAAATCTACTATGCTAAAATCTATTGGAGGAATGTGTAAACCTTACAGAGGGAAAGTGAAGGTAGAAGGCCGGTTATCTATGTTACCACAGGATCCACAGGATCTTTTTGGTCATGGGACGGTAGAAGAAGAGTTAAAAGAAATGCTGTCTGGTAAAGATGTGGCTGGAGAAGAGACGTTGGAAACGGTGGTCGGAATATGTGAAATTAAACATCTCTTGAAGCAGCATCCGTATGATTTGTCCGGGGGAGAGCAGCAGAGAGTGGCATTGGCAAAAGTGCTTCTAACGGAACCAGAAGTTCTCCTTTTAGATGAACCAACAAAAGGAATTGACAGTTTCTTTAAACTGAGATTTGCACAGATTCTTGAAAAGTTGAAGGAAAAAGGCGTAACGATTATTTTGGTGTCTCATGATATTGAGTTTTGCGCAAAGTATGCAGATATGGTAAGCATGTTCTTTGATGGTGGAATTGTTACGACGAATACACCAAACAGATTTTTTTCTGGGAATGGCTTTTATACCACAGCTGCAAACCGTATGAGCAGACATGTATTTAAGAATGCCATTATTAATGAAGAGGTTATTTCTCTATGTCAATTGAATTTGTAAAAGAGTATTATTATGTAATCTGTATTGTTATTCTCTTGGGAGCATTTTTGCTTTTTGTCCGGGGGTTTGAAAGTCGAAAACCGGGGGCGAGAGAGGTTGTAATATTAGCAGTTATGAGTGCTATTGCGGTGGCATCTAGGGCAGTATTTGTAATGATTCCTTTTGTAAAACCTATACTCGGAATCATTATGATTACAGGAATTGCATTTGGTGTGGAAGCAGGATTTTTGACGGGAGCAGTTAGTGCATTGGTTAGTAATTTCATCTTTGGTCAGGGTCCGTGGACTCCTTGGCAGATGTTTGCCTATGGGTTAGCAGGTGCAATTGCAGGTTTTTTAGCAAAAAGAAAGATTATGGGGACGGACAGGCTCCTATTAACCTCATTTTTGGGATATGTGATTGTTCAGTTTATTGTGGGACCCATACTAGACTGTAGTTCTTTGCTTTTAATGGGAAGGACCATGTCAAAAGAGTTTGTGTTTGCTATTTTTGCTGCTGGGGCAACCCCTAATGGAATATTAGGAATTGCTACAGGAGTAACTCTTTTGTTGCTTTGTAAGCCGATGGTTGGAAAGTTGAATCGACTGAAGATAAAATATGGAATTATGGAAGCTGACGCGAAGGAGTAGAGGCATTGGAATATGACAAACAGACAAAATGTGGATGGAAGGTTGTGAAATTAGTTCATTAGGACTATAATGGATAGATAAAAAGGGAGTAGGTGTAGTAACAACTTTATTAGAAGAAGGAGAGAAAACTATGGGTGAGTTTGTTAAACTGTCGGCAGAAGAACTTAAGGTGTTGCATGAGCAGAATCCGGCAATGATGAGCTACAACATTGAATTTGCTGAAGTAACGGGAGGAACCTTTTGGAAGGCTTACACCCCGGGTCAGGTGGCTGGAACAGAGGCATTTGATGTGGATATGAGCGGTGGCTTGGCCGCTGCGTATAAGGACTTGATGCAGATCTATCCACCAATTAACCTTTATGATGAAAAGCTTCGCAAGTTGGCAAAGGAATTGGGACCGGTTTGGGTTCGTGTTTCTGGTACCTGGGCTACTAAGACTTACTACGACTTAGATGGCGCCATGGGAGGAAAGGTCCCGGAGGGATATTTGAATACATTGACTCGTGAACAGTGGATTGGGGTATTAGATTTTGTGAAAGCCGTTGGTGCCAAGCTGATGGTATCAGTTTCCGCATGTCCAGGCGTATACGGTAAGAATGAAGCTCCGATTCCACCTTGGACACCGGTGCAGGCAGAGAAATTATTTAGATTTAGTGCAGAGTATGGGGTGCCAATTAGCGGCTCTGAGTTCGTAAATGAACCGAACATGTTAGCGGATACTGGTTTTCCGGAAGGGTATACTGGCGAGGACCATGCCCGTGACCAGAAGATTTTCCAGAAATGGTTGAAGGAGAATTATCCAGATTGTTTATACATTGGACCTTGTTCTGTTGGTCCTGAGGGCCAGATTGGACGTACGGATAAAAAAGGTGGTGGTGTAGAAGCAATTGCTAGAGATTGTGTGAGTACGGATGCTTTGATGGGTAAAGATCCAGCTCCGTTGGATGTGTTTGCTTATCATTATTATAATGGATGCTCGGAGCGTTTGGCCGGTGTAGTTCCTGATATGCATTGGTTTGCTGAGGAAGCGCATACCGAAGATTATCTTGCGGTTGCTATCAATTGTGCAAAAGCATATGCTCCATTTAGGGATAAATATTGTCCGGGTGGAGAGATGTGGGTAACGGAGTCTGGTGATGCTGGTGGCGGTGGAGATACTTGGGCATCCACTTATCTGGATGTAATCCGTACCCTAAATGAAGCTGGTGGATTCTCAGCAATTACTCCAGGTATTATCTATCATAATACATTAGCGGCTTCTGATTATGCTTACTTGGATCGTGAAACCCATGACCCGCGACCAAATTATTTTGCAGTACTTCTTTGGTCTCGTTTGATGGGAACGACAGTATACGATACAGAAGAACCAATTCGTATGGGCGCTCATGTGTATGCCCAGAGTCGTAAGGATGGTAAGCCGGGGGTATGCTATCTGGTTGTGAACAATAGCGAAACGGAAGCAACTATGGTAGAATTACCGAAGGAAGCAGAGATTTATGTTCTGGCTGGAGAAAACGGTAACAAACGTGCAACTCGCATGACACTAAATGGCAAGGTGTTGGAGTTAAATGAGAATAATGAGTTACCAGATCTTTCTGGTCAAATTGTTCCTGCCGGAACGTTAGAAATTTCGCCACTTAACTGTGCATTTATCGTATTGTGATTTATCAATCTTTCTCCTGGTGTCTTAAGATGGACACCAGGAGTTTTTTTATGGATTTGTATTAAAATATAAAGGTTGTTTCTAATAAAACATTTTCTTTTAACTAAACATATGGTACGATGGGACTATGTAGGAAAAGCCTTATGTATTGTGATGTGTTCAGAAAATAACTATATATAGAATAGTACGAATACTGAGGTGCAAAGATATGTTAAAACACAACGGACGTTCTGATTTGTCATTAAGAAAAAAAATATTGATTTCCTCTCTATCTACGTTGCTCCTTTTAGCGATTGTAATGGGAACCATCAGCGTATATATTGTGGGAAAGTTGTCTGAGGCAGATTCTAAGATTATCATGTCACAGTTGTGTGCGGAGGAATCCCTTAGATTTGATAATAAACTTAACATTGTAAAACATTCTGTAGATACAATCTATGAGTATTCGGAGGAACTGCGTAACCTTGATGGGGGAAAGGATGTGTTCTCTGCTGATTATGAGCAACACATGAAGGAATTTGCAATTGCTGTTTCCAATCAGACGGAAGGGGCCATGGCAGTTTATTTCCGATACAACCCGGAACTGGTGGAAAATGGAACGCAAGGCTTTTTTTGGAAAAGGAATGCAGATACCGGAAGGTTTGAGGAAGAGATTGTGACAGATCTTCTTCAGTATAATTCTAGCGATGTAGAGCATGTTGGATGGTATTATATTCCCAAGGAAACAGGAAAAGCCTTATGGATGACACCATACAATAATAAGAATTTGGATGTTCTTATGATTTCTTATGTCATTCCATTATATTTAGATAATGGGGAATTCTTGGGAGTAATTGGAATGGATATTGACTTTGGGACGATTCTTAAGGAGGCTCACGAGATTCAAATTTATCATTCAGGATATGTTGCGCTTGTGGATTTATCAGAAAGATTGATTTATTTCACCAATGATGGGGAGGAAATACAGAAGGAAAAACTATCAAATGCACTTTATAACCACATTACAACTATAAATAAGTCAGAGGATCTATTACAAATTTCTAACGAAAAAGGGGACACGTCCATTATCTGTTGTAGAAAGCTCAGCAATGGAATGATGATGTACGTTAATGTTCCGAAGGAGGAAATCGTTGCAAACCGGGATTCATTAATGCATATATGTATCCTTATTACTGTTATGATTTTTTCTTTTGCATCAATTGTACTACTAAGAAGAATAAAGCGAATTGTAAAGCCAATTGAGAAGCTTACAGAGATTACCAAGCAATATGCAGAAGGCGATTGGTCCAGTCAATATATCTGTGATACCTACGATGAGGTACAACGTTTGTCAGAGGGTATCTCTCAAATGGCAAGAAATACGCAGGATTATATATCAGAGCTTAATTGTCTTGCCCGCACAGATGCAGTTACAGGGGTAGGAAATAAAACAAGTTATTTAGAGCTCATTTCAGATATTCAAAATAATAAAGATGGAAAATATAACGAGTATGCGGTTGTTGTCATGGACCTAAATCTTTTGAAAAAGACAAATGATACCTATGGGCATGAAATAGGAGATATGTTAATAAAGGAGACCGCAAAATATACAAGCCGCGTGTTCACCAAGAGTCCGGTATTCCGAATAGGCGGGGATGAATTTGTAGTGATTTTATCCGGAGAGGAGTATTTATCTCGAAATGAGCTATTGAAAAAATTTGAAGAGGGAATGTTTTACCCACTGCCAAATGTTCCGGATGTTAAAATATCCATTTCTTTTGGTATGGCGGAATACTCTCGAGAGAATCCTGATTATGAAAGTGTATTTGAACTGGCAGATGAAAGAATGTACCAGAAGAAAAAAGAGATGAAAATGGAAAGACAGGACTAAGAGTATGAATAGGAAAAAGCTGGGTGCTGCGGTTGTCTTAATTGTTTGTCTGTGTATGGTTGGCTCTTGTTATTTTACCTACGAGAGAACCATTGGACTGCTGAGAGATGAATATGAAAATGAGCTTCGAATTGAATCTGGTATGATTTCCAGCTCCATCGATAATCATTTTCTTCGTCCGATTACCGTAGCGGAGACGGTGTCAAAGGACGTAACAATGGAACGAATTATAAAGAGCAGTACGAAAGAAGAAGCAGAGGCAATAGAAACAGAGGCCGGTGAATATCTAAAATCCATAAGAGATGGATTTGGATATGCCATGGTGTATGCTGTCAGTGATGAGACAATGGCTTTTTTCACAGAGGATGGTATTTCAGGATACCTGGATCCTGATAATGACGAAAGAGACCACTGGTATACGGCTTATCAGGAAAAGGAAACGGAAAAGATATATCAACTGAACGTTGACACAGATGAGATAAAAGATTGGGAACTTTCTGTTTTTATTAATACAGGAGTTTTTGATAAAGAAGGAAGATTTATTGGTTTGTGTGGTGTTGGCGTGAATATGAATGAGATTCAATCTATGGTAGAACGCTTTGAGCGAATCTATGATGTAAAGGTTGATCTCATAGATAAAAATGGATTGATTATGGTTGATTCGGACATTACCAGAATACAAAAAGATGTGATTGAAATAGATGACTTGACATTGTATTCTGATGGGGAGTGTTATTTTGAGATTGGAGAATCAGGAACACGCACAATAACTTATATGGATGAACTTGGATGGTACCTGGTAGTACAGAATCAGGGAGCGATGGACACAGGCATATATTCTCTCCTTATGCCAAGTATTATTATTTTTATGATTGGAATAATACTGATTATTGCCGTATTTGTATTTCAAGGGATTTCAGATAATAGAAGGATAAATAAATGAGTAGTAAAGTAGGAAATGAACATCTTGGAACCGATGAACTAATCCCTTTGATGACAAAGATGGCTATTCCATCGATATTAGCGCAAACAGTAAATATTCTGTATAGTATTATCGACCGCGTATATATTGGGCATATCAAAGGAATCGGAACTGACGCTTTGACAGGGGTGGGATTGACATTACCTATTATCACTCTGATTTCTGCTTTTTCAGCAGTGGTTGGAGCGGGAGGTGCGCCCCTTGCGGCGATTTTTCTCGGAAAAAGAGACGGAAAGCGGGCAAATCAGATTCTTGGCAATGGTATTTTCTTGTTATGCGTGTTTACAGTAGTATTAATGCTTGTCTTTTATTTGTTTCAGAAACCGCTACTGTACGCCTTTGGAGCATCAGACAATACAATAGTTCACGCAAGGCTATACCTTTCTGTTTATCTGATTGGAACAATGATGGTTCAATTAGCATTAGGCCTAAATCCCTTCATCTTATGTGAAGGAAATGCAAAAATCGGTATGCTTACCGTATGTGTTGGTGCAGTTATTAATCTGGTGCTAGACCCAATTTTTATTTTTGTATTTGATTTAAAAGTTGCGGGAGCTGCCATTGCAACGGTTATTTCCCAAACGGTTAGTGCCATTTGGATTCTTTTGTATCTAACAGGGAAAAAGACCACATTTACGATTCAACTAAGATATATAAAGCCTGATTGGGACACCATTAAGCGTATCTGTGGCCTGGGAATCTCTCCATTTATTATGCGATCTACAGAGAGTCTTATCAGTATTGTCATGAATAGAGGCTTGCAGATGTACGGTGGCGATATGTATGTGGGTTCGTTAACGATTATGCAGAGCATTTATCAGTTCTTATATGCTCCCATCTCTGGCTTTACACAGGGGGTCCAGCCAATTATCAGTTACAATTATGGTGCAGGTAAATTTGAGCGTGTTCGAAGAACTTCTCGTTATATGATAATTACCTCAGAGATTTATGGACTTGTTGCGACGATAGTAGTAATTGCGTTTCCTGCATTTTGGGGATCTTTATTTACGCCGGATGTGGCTTTAATTGCTTTAATCAGAAGAACCATTCCTATATTCTTTGCAGGAACATTGGTATTTGGGCTTCAATTGTCTATTCAACCGGTCTTCTTAGCCACTGGACAGGCAAAGGTGTCTTTGTTTATTGCTTTGCTAAGAAAAGTAATCTTGCTAGTGCCGTTAGCAATTATTCTACCTCATTTTATGGGGGTATGGGGAATCTACTATGCGGAACCTATTTCAGATATCTTATCAGTAGTCACAGCATGTACGTTGTATCTGACCAGGATTAACAAGATCCTTTCAAAAGAGTCGCTAGAAAAAATTGTATAAGAAGAGATTTTTCAGGGAGCTGTTTGCTCCCTTTTCTCATTCTATAGGAAGAATTTTTCTATAAAATAATATTGGATTCAGCTTTAGTTTGTGGTAGTCTGATTGCATGATAATTCGTGACAAAAACATCTACCTATGTGAAAAAACAAATAATGGAGACATACGACTTTTACGAGTATATGGAGAGTATCCAATCATTGAAATTCCTAAAAAACTTCAAGGATATTCTGTGACAGAAATTGGATCATATTGTTTTGCGCCAATCAAGAAAATGTCTTCTGAGTATAGAAAAGAATGCGAAGATATAGAAAGGGATTTGCCATTTTCTTATCATGAAATTGCCGGCAAAGAAGTTAACGAGGTCATCCTTCCAAATACAGTAACTACTTTACATTCGTATTCCTTTTATAATTGTAAGGAATTGGTGACTTTAACTTTTGGAGCTGCCTTAAATGAAGTAAACGGAGACTCGTTTATGAATTGTAGTCATTTACATAGACTAATAGTAAATGCTTCCGTTTTGAACCCCACAGGTGTACAGTTTCTCTTGAACCAGTTAAATGGGGAAATCGAGGTAATTTTCAAAGAGAAAAAGGAAACGCATATTCTTTTCCCAGAGTATTCCGAAACCTATGAAGAAATTGGGCCAGCTCATATTTTCCACTTGCAAGTAGAAGGAGAGGGCTTTCGTGCAAGAAAGCAGTTTCAAAACGGGATTTTCGACATAAGAGGATATGATCAGATTTTTTCAACGGCAATCGGAAGAGAATCTACAAGAACTTTAGTACAGATGGCGGTAATGCGTCTCTGTGAGCCAATTGAATTAGACAGTGAGAGCAGAGACAAATACAAAAGCTACGTGAAAGAGCACGAAAAAGTGCTTGTGGAGACCCTAGTAAAGGAAAATGCTGAGGAAAAAATCTTGTATTTATGTAGACAAAATATTTTTTCTGATGAAGGATTTGTTTTTTTGTTGCAACAAATAACAGCAAAAGGCTGGACGAAGCTTGGAGCGACTATTATTCGAGAAAAATCCAGCCACGCAATTACATCGGGATATTCGTTTTAGTTGAGTTAGGATATATTATGGCAAAACCAGAGACCCAGACAGAATGGGAAACAAAAATGGGGCAAAAAATCATCCCCTATATCAAAAGTGAATTATATGTGGATTTCCCGTTCTTGGATTTGGCCTTTGCCCAATTGATTCCGGAAGGGAAACAGGAACTTAATGGAATAGCTACAGATGGGAGGATGTTATTTTTTGGACCAGCGTGGCTTATTGACATTTTCAAATCCAACGATTTATTTTTGACGAGAGGATATTTACATGCAACGTTGCATTGTATGTATGAGCATCTTTGGATTCGTGGAATTCGTAATCCAAAGATATGGAGTCTTGCCTGCGATATCGCAGTGGAGTATACAATTGACACTTTGGACAGATCAACGACAAGGCGTATTTTAAGCTTTGTCCGGACAAAAATCTATCAGGCTTTAAAAAGAGAGGGACTTATATCCGCTGCTGAGATTTATGAGTTTCTTTTGGAAAACTACCGGGAGCAGGAATTATTTGAGTTGGCCAAGGAATTTCATGTGGATGACCATAGATATTGGCCAGAAAAAGACAACAGCAAAAATCCCCAGATTCTTACGGCACCATCACCACAACAAGATTGGCAAAAGATTGCAAGGCAATCAGAGATGAAAAGGAATAAGCAGGATAACGGCGAGACGGAAACATCGGTCACTCTTCGAAATGCTTCTTTGGAGCCTACGGGACATCGATATGGTGATTTTTTGAAAAAGTTTACTCAGAGAAGAGAGGAACTCCATGTAAACCAGGACGAGTTTGAATTAAGCTACTATACCTATGGATTAATGCAATATGGAAATATTCCACTGATTGAACCACAGGAAACCCGTGAGGAAAATAAGATTAGAGAGCTGGTAATTGCTATTGATACCAGCTATTCTACCAGTGGAGAACTGGTAGAAGGGTTTTTGAAGGAAACCTTTGCACTTTTATCGAAAGAGGATTATTTTTTCAGAGATAATAGAGTTCATGTGTTACAGTGTGATGAAAAAATCAGGCAGGATATTCTGATTACCGGCGCATCTGATATTGATAGGCTCCTTGAAAAGTTTCAGATTGTGGGAGGCGGAAGCACCGATTTTCGACCGGTTTTCCAATATGTAAATGAAATGCTGGAAACGGGCAAATGGGAAATGCCTGGCGGTCTTTTATATTTTACAGATGGGAATGGCGTATACCCAAAGGCACCGCCTAGCTATCCGTGTGCATTTTTATTTCTGGGTGAGTACAAGAAAGAAAACGTGCCGGCATGGGCAATGCAGCTAAAATTGGACAAAGAAGAATTGTTAGAGGAACACTATGGATATTAAACAGGCAAAGCAGGAAATAAAAAACAGCGTATTGGCATATCTGAGTAAAGATGAGCGTGGGGAATACAAGCTCCCAATGATTCATCAGCGCCCTATTCTTATGATGGGACCTCCTGGAATTGGAAAAACGCAGATTATGGAACAGATTGCAGAGGAATGTGAAATTGGTCTGGTCTCCTACACCATTACCCATCACACAAGACAGAGTGCCGTAGGGCTGCCAATGATAAAGGAAGAGATCTTTGACGGTCAGAAATTCACGGTTACAGAATATACCATGAGTGAAATTATAGCCAGTGTCTATAACTGTATGCGAGATAAAGGCCAAAGGGAAGGTATCCTATTTATTGATGAGATTAACTGTGTATCAGAGACTTTGATGCCGGCAATGCTTCAGTTTTTACAGTGTAAGACCTTTGGGAACCAGGCAGTACCACAGGGATGGATAATCGTAGCCGCAGGAAATCCACCAGAGTACAACAAATCAGTCAGGGATTTTGATATCGTTACCCTTGATAGAGTACGTTATTTAAAACTGGAAGCAAACTATGAGATATGGAGAAATTATGCCATAAAGAAACACGTTCATGGCTCCATTATTAGTTATTTGGAGCTTCATCCAAATCATTTCTATCATATAGAACGAAATATTGATGGACTTCAGTTTGTAACCGCAAGAGGATGGGAGGATTTAAGTATTCTCCTTCAAAGCTACGAGACATTAAAACTTCCGATTACCCAGGATGTAATCAATGAATACATTCGTTGCCAGGAAATTGCTGAAGAATACTTTGCTTACTGGGAACTATATAAGAAATATGAGGATGACTATTGCATTCCAGATGTACTAATGGGAGAGGTCCCTCCTGAAATCTATGGTCGACTAATACAAGCAGAGTTAGACGAAAGAATCAGTGTCGTAAACCTACTGTTGGATCAGCTGGAGCAGGAATTTAGCATTTCCAGAAAGGAAAAAGTGCACACAGATCAATGGTATGAACAATTAAAAGCTTCACAGGGAACTATGAAAGAAGAGGATTTTGAGAGAGAAAAAGCAGAGTTTGTGAAACAGACCAAGAGACTTCAATCCGTAGTTGCGGCAACGGGCGAAAAGGTTGAAAGAGCTTTTGATTTTTTAGAAGCAGCCTTTGGAAAAGGTCAGGAGCTACTGGTATTTGTGACTCGATTAACCATGGGAGAGGATTCCGTTTTATTTCTTGCATCGAGACCCTGTGAGAGGTATCTGCGGTATAGTGAGGAATTCCTTACAGGAAAAGCAAAAGGCATGCTTTTGAAAGAATTAAATGAGTAATCCAGGAGAATGATACGGTGGACGAGAGGTTAAAAAAACAGTTAGACTTTGCTCTAGAAATTGATAAAGAAAAAAACATCACGAGACAGACACATCTTTCTGGTCATGGAAGAAATGAAAATGATGCAGAACATGCATGGCATATGGCAATTATGGCGTATTTGCTTAGAGAGTATGCTAATGAAAATATAGATATTGGAAGGGTTATGCTTATGTGTCTGATTCATGATGTGGTGGAAATTGACGCGGGAGATACCTATGCATACGATGAAAAGGGCCTTTCAACCCAGAAAGAACGGGAAGATGCCGCCAAGGAGAGGATTTACTCTTTACTTCCAGAAGATCAAAAGAAGGAGCTTATTGCTCTATTTGACGAATTTGAAGCGTACGAAACGCCGGAATCTAAGTTTGCACATACTATGGATAATTTACAGCCATTGATGTTGAACCATAGCAATGGTGGTAACGATTGGAAGGAACATCAGGTGAAAGAATCTCAAGTATACGCAAGGCAAGAAAAATCAAGGCTTGGATCGGAAAAACTGTTTCAAGTAATTGATGATATCATTCAGGAAAACATAAAAAAGGGAACAATAAAAGCAAGGGAGTAAATGAGGGCGCATATGGAACTACAAGAGGTATTACAAAAAAGAAGAAGCATTCGTAAATTCACACAAGAAGGGGTTTCAAAGGAGGATATTGAATTATTATTACGTGCTGCAATGTCAGGACCAAGTGCATGTAATAAGACTCCATGGGAGTTTTATGTGGTTACTAATCCGGACATGTTAGACAAGTTGCACGGTGCAACAAGGTTCACAAAAATTGATGCTCCTCTTGCCATTATTGTGTGTGGGAACCTTTCGAGAGCACTTCCGCTACAGCTGGAATCCTATTGGGTACACGATTGCAGTGCCGCATCGGAGAATATTCTACTTGCGGCAACAGATCTGGGATTAGGTTCTGTATGGTGTGGAATCCACCCACAGAAGCGTGCAGAGAAAAAAGTTCGTGAGATATTGGGATTAGGTGACAAACTGGTACCATTAAATATCATCTACATAGGGCATCCTGATCAGATACAGGAACCAAGAGACCAATATCAGGAAAAGTATGTTCATTATTTCTAGGAAAAAAAGGAGATAACCAAATGGAAACATGGTATTACCAGGTAGTAAGCATTGAAGGGGACTATGCCAATTTAAAGAGAACCGATATGGAATCAAATGATTTAAAGCTTGTAGCAAGAGCGCTGCTCCCTGCCGAAATCTATGAAGGCTGCATTTTAAAATATGAATGGATGCAGTACTTTATGCAGTAAAATACCACAAAGCCCTTGCAAAAACAAACATTTGTTCGTATAATAAAAGTACGGAGGGCAAACATATGTTTGATATTGCAACCAAATTATCTATCAACGAAAAATTAACCATATTAAGCGATGCAGCCAAATACGATGTGGCATGCACCAGTAGTGGAGTGGATCGCAGAGGACAAAAGGGAATGCTCGGCAATTCCTGTCCTGCTGGTGTATGTCATGCTTTTGCTGCAGATGGTCGTTGCATATCACTTCTTAAGATTCTAATGACGAATCATTGCGCCTATGATTGTAAATACTGCAAAAGTAGAAAAAGCAATGACATCCCGCGGGCAACATTTACTCCGGATGAAATCTGTCAATTAACCATCGAATTTTATAAAAGAAATTATATAGAAGGTCTGTTTCTTAGTTCCGGCATTTTGCAAAATCCAAACTATACCATGGAAAAAATGGTGGAAACGCTTCGGCTTTTGCGCACAAAGTACCATTTTAATGGATATATTCATGTGAAGGCAATTCCGGGGGCATCGGATGAACTCCTATATTCAGCAGGTTTACTTGCTGATCGTATCAGTATCAATATGGAGCTCCCAACACAAGCGAGTCTAACGACGCTTGCCCCAAACAAGAATATGAATAATATCATAAAGCCAATGAACCAGATTTCTGGAACAATCGCTGCTCACAGAATGGCTATTGGAAAGAGCGCCCGCATGGAAAGAGCAGGTATTAATAAACACCTCATTCATAGTATATGGGGAAATACCACCGAGCGAATTGAAGCACAAAACGATTCTGGTAATCTGTTGATTCCTGCGGAAAGGAAGGATGCGCAGCTGCAACGTAGCTTTGCAGCTGCAGGACAGAGTACACAGATGATTATTGGAGCATCCAATGAAACGGATTTTGAGTTGATTCGAACCACACAAAACCTCTATCAGGCATTTGATTTAAAGCGAGTTTTTTATTCAGGATATATTCCTATAAATGAGGACAGAGATTTACCAGCAATTGGAACTCCGGTGCCTATGTTAAGAGAGCATCGATTATATCAGGCTGACTGGCTTATGCGCTACTATGGATTTTATGCGGAGGAGCTGTTGTCAGACCAGAATCCATTTTTTGATAATCAATTAGATCCAAAGTGTTTTTGGGCATTAACCCATCTGGAGAACTTTCCGGTGGAAATTAATTCAGCTCCGGCGGAGACTCTGCTTCGAGTTCCAGGAATTGGACCCAACGGAGTAAAAAAAATACTTTCTGCGAGAAGATACGGCACTGTGAATTTCGAAATGCTCAAAAAGATGCATATAGTGTTAAAGAGAGCACAGTATTTTATTACCTGTGGTGGAAAAATGATTTATCAGATGCCAATTGAAGAACGTTTTATCAGAAATCAGCTTACTGATTTAGAACGAACCAAGGTAATGGAGATAGAAGGACAAAATGTAACTTATAAACAGATGAATTTATTTCAGGATTTTGCAGTCCGCTAACAAGGAAATAAAATGACCTATTATACATGTGAACACACCTTAGAAGCGATGTTAAGCTGTATATATGATGCTTGGTGTAGCAAAAAGGGACATCAGAATATCGAACTTCTTTTGGAGCCAATTGACCAGTATACGCTGTTTGATGAGTATATTCATGTAGATGCAGATATGAGAAAGGTAGAAAAGGTTATAGATGCCGTTTGTCGGAAAATATCTCCAACCTTTTATCGAGAGCTGGTATATACTTATATGGCGTATGAAAAGCATACCTTGGACAATATCTATCGCTGTATGATTCTTGGGTTTGCGTATGGTGCCAATGCACTGAAAATGATGCAATACCGAGATGTGATGACACACGACCAGATTCGTATTAGACTTGGAAAAGAAATCAATCGTTTTCAAGAGTTTATGCGTTTTCACCTGCTAGAAGGGAATGTGTATGTAGCACATTTTGAGCCAAAAAGCAGAATTGTGATGGCTCTGGGACCTATTTTTGAGGATCGGATGCCATCTGAGCATTGGATGATTATTGATGATATTCATAAGGAAGCGGTGATTCATCCAAAGGATGAGCCCTTTTATCATAGAACGCTCACAGATCAAGAATTTCACAGATTACTAGAAACAGACAACTATAACGATGAATATACTGCAATGTGGCAAAATTTCTTTGAAACAATTGCAATTGAAGAACGGAAAAATGAAAGATGTCAGTTGAACCATTTTCCGATATGGACAAGGAAACATGTGGTTGAGTTTACGTCTTGAAAATGTTCTTGAAAAATATGGTATTTCCGATATGATAGAATCAGTTGATGGAAAGAGACGTATCATCTTGAATCAGGTAAACTGCGATTTATACAATTATCTTTCTGGGGAAAGTCGCTATTCACCGCTGTTCAAAGGGAGCTACCTGACAAATTATTGTTGGGGATATACTACCTTGGGTGAACTAATGGCTGATAACCAGTTCCATTCAATCATAGGAGAAAATTATATGAGTACAATTATCTTACAAAACAAAAAGCTACAAGTTACTATCAATACCCATGGGGCAGAAGTGATAAGCGTAATAAATCAGAAAACCAAGAAGGAATATATGTGGTGTGGAGATTCAAAATACTGGGGCCGAGTCTCCCCTGTTTTATTTCCATTTGTGGGAAAGGTAAATGAGTTGAAATACCGCCATAATGGAATAGAATATAATAACATTCCGCAACATGGATTTGCCAGAGACAGTGAGTTTGAGGTGCGTCAGCAGACAAGTACATCAGCTTTCTTTTCTTTAATCAAAGACGCCACCTGGGATGAAAAATATCCATTTGAGTTTGAGCTAGGCATTGGATACGAACTTTGGGATGATACATTAAAGGTACGCTGGAAAGTTATAAACACCGGAAAAGACTCTTTGCATTTTTCGATTGGAGCACATCCGGCGTTTAGCTGTGAGAGGGGGCTATCAGAATATAAATTGAATTTTCATACCGAAAAGAACCTGTTAGCTTGTGGTATTGTTGATGAAAACGGGTTGTTAAGTGACACCATTGTCACAAAACCATTAGAAAATGGAGAGTTGGCTTTATCTGATGAGATTTTTGAAGATGATGCTCTCGTATTAGATGGAACAGATTTCAATTGTGTCACCCTTTCTTCCAGAGACAATCAGCCGATTCTTCAGGTAGAATTCCATACGCCTCAGCTTG
>JALEPP010000160.1 GCA_022767075.1 Agathobacter sp.
CCCATGCGATATAGAAGAACCAAAGGAAGTATGGAATTACAAAATATTCACAAAATGGAATTACATCATCCAGTGCCGTGTGCACCACATGAAAATGTGTCGTTACCTCCTCTTCAATCACTTTAAACCAAATCAAGTAGAGCACAAAGTAGAGGAGAAGTGCGAAATGTTTATTTTTCTCTAGAAAACTTTTTAATCTCGTCATTGCGTTTCCCCCTTTTTATAGTTATGGATTATAGCACAGCCACTTTTATGGTACAATCCAGTTTCGATGTTCTTAATAAACTTTATATAAATCTTAATAATTAGGGGATTTAGGACAATTTCCTTTGTGCATTTTTATCTGTTATAGTGTTCACAAAATCTCAGATTATGCTTGACTTCTATTGCGCAAATATTAAAATATAAGTTGCGCAAAGCAATTAAGCAATATAGTAAAGGCGAATTATTATGAGTAAAAACATCACCATTGCAGATGTGGCAGAAGCTCTCGGAGTTTCAAAAACCACCGTTTCAAGAGCCATTTCCGGAAAGGGTCGCATTGGCGAAGCCACCAGGAATCGCGTATTAGCATATATTGAAGAAAATGATTACAAGCCAAATGTTATTGCAAAAAGTCTGGCACAGTCCAAGACCTTCAACCTTGGTATTGTCATGCCAAGCAACTACGAACTGGTAGACCTTCCCTTTTTTCAGGAGGTAATCATGGGAATCCAGAAAATTGCCAGCATGATGGAATATGATCTCCTATTATGTATCTGCCAGGAAAAGGATATTTCCGCCTTGGAGAGAGTCGTTTCCAACCGAAAGGTGGATGGGATTATTCTCCTTCGTACCTATTTGGAGGATCCTCAGATTGAGCTTCTTCAAAAAAAGAAGGTTCCGTTTGTAACGGTAGGTAGCACTACCTATCCCGGGGTCCATCAGATTGATCACGACCATAAGGGAGCTTGTAAGGAACTTACCTCCTTGCTTTTGATGCAGGAAAGCAAACGCATCGCCCTTTTGGGAGGCAATGAAAATTTTGTGGTTACCAGAAATCGTTATTTAGGCTTCTATGACGCTTTCTCCGATAGAAATCTGGAGCCAAATGCTTCCCTGATTTACATGAATCTGGATACCAATGCCTTTATTGACAGAGCTGTGGAGGAGGTCATAGATAAGGGTGCGGATGTGATTCTATGTATGGACGATGCCATCTGCGGTCAGGTTCTCCGCAAATTAAAGGAAATGAACATCCACGTTCCTACCGATGTTAAGCTTGCTTCCTTCTATAACAGCACCGTTCTTGAAAACAATGTTCCATCCATCACCTCTCTGTTCTTTGATGCAAAGGAGCTTGGAATGGTTACCTGCAAGACCCTGCTTTCCCTCTTGGAGGAGGATGCCAATGTGGCGGAAAAGACCCTGTTAAACTATCAGGTTGTATTAAGGCAATCCACAAAGGCTTTGCAATAATGGCTATTCTGTTATTCAATCTCCACATGAACCAGAATCCATGCAAGGATATCTGAGAATACCTTCTCTCTGTCCGTCTCGTTGAGTATCTCGTGACGGTCATTTTCATAAAGGCGATATGTCACATCCTTGTTACCGGCCTCTTTGAACATATCATAAACCTTCTTTACACCCGCTCCCATATCGCCTACCGGATCATCCTGACCGGATACAATAAATACAGGAAGGTCTCTGGAAATCTTTTCTACGCTCTCCTGTCTGCAATCCTCAAGCACCGCTTCAAAAAGTGCCATATATGCGTTCAGGGTGAACTTAAATGTACAAGCCGGCTCATGATAGTACCAAGCTACAATCTCCGTATCTTTGGTTAACCAGCTGTTCTTTACGTCTTTTCCGGTAACATCATATCTCTTATATGGGCCCGCAAAAGAGCAGCTCTCGATGAATTTGCTTCGATGCTTCCATCCAAACAGCTTTGCCAGGAATTTTGAAATGGTCATTGCCATCTTTGTGGTAGATTCCGGCATATATCCGGTACCCATAATAATGGTGCCTGCTAAGCCTTCACTATAGCGGGCCAGATACTTGCGAAGCATGTAAGAACCCATGCTATGCCCCAGCATAAAATACGGAACCCCAGGGAACTCCTTCATGGTATTGGTGCGCAGGGTATGCATATCTGCAATAAGCCAATCGCTGGTTCCATCCCCGATATATCCCCAGTCTTCCTTAGTTACTACCGATTCTCCGTGGCCTAAGTGGTCATGGCCAACAACCAGAATACCGTTATCACTTAAAAATGATGCGAACTTATCATAGCGATCAATAAATTCTACCATTCCATGAGTAATCTGTAGGATTGCCTTGTATGGCTCCTTTTCCGGTATCCACTGAATCACGTGAATATTTGTTTTTCCGTCCACAGACAGAAATGATGTTTCCTTCTTAGTCATTTTACTCTCCTTTATTCATCGTCTTGCACTGCTCAAAAATAGGCTTCATCTCTCTTTGAATCTCTGCAAGGTATTGCTCTAATGTATTGCACTCCTCTTTCGCATCTGCCACCTGCATGGCATTGCGTTCCTGCATCTTTGCCACCTCTTCCTGTCCATTGCAAATACCAGTGACGATATCCTGCAACTTTGGAAGCTCTCCGGATACATGATTCTTTGCAATGGCATCCATGGTCTCCACAGAGGAAGCACTTCTCTTTAGCAGTTTGCCGGAAGCTACGCTGCTATCCTTCAGCAGAGAAATCAAACGCTTGATTTCTTCCTCCATAGCAATCATCTTCTGCTCCTGCTGATACACCTGCTCTCTAAGGTTCTGTAAGCTGCTATCATAACGGGTGGACAGTACTCTCACTTCCTCTGCAGCTGCCACAAACTGCATTCCGCCTTCCCCAAGGCGTCCCGCTTCAATGGCAGCATTTAAAGCTAATACTCCCATTTGCTTTCCAAGCTCTTCCAATTCTTCAACCTGCCGCTTCTGCACCTGATTACCGGAAGTCAGTTCTCCTGCCACCTCAGACATTTTCTTAGACGAATCGGTATAATGCTTATTGCTCTCCACAAGCTCCATACAGCTTTCATAAAACTTTCTCAAGTCTTCATGCAGCTGCCTTTGTTTGTCCTCTGCCGCAATAATGGTCTGACATTTTTCCTGTAGCTGTCCTTTTAAAGCCTGACCATCTACCACATTCTCACTGCTCATCTCAATGGCAGCGTCCATATTCTGGTGAATCTGATTCAACGCATTCACTACCTGATTTCTGGATTCCTGTACTTCACCCCAGGCAGCCCCCACAGGTTGATACTTTGCTTCAAGTCCATTCAGAAAGTATACTGTGCTGTCAAGTTTTTCTCTTAACTGCTGGAGTTCCTCCATCGCAGCTTTGCTTTTATTGCCAAACATACACTCGCCTCCACATATACATCTATTTTACATTTATGGAAGAATATAATCAAGAAAAAAAGGAGTTTCTCCAGGTTTCCGGAATATTCAAAGTATTATTGATATCTCTGTATTTCATACTGCATGGTAGAGACCCCCTGATAGGTATTGAGGGATGGATAGTAGACCACCGACAGCTGGATTCTGTTTTCCTGTCCCTTCCTTGCCTTTTCCACTTCCTCCACCCCAAAACGCTCCGACAAATCATTGAGAAAACCTTCTATATCCCCAAAATAGATTCCATTCACCACACTCTGTCTCTCGGTCAGAAGAGAAAGTCTCATTACATTCTGATTTTTGCCGACAATCCAGAATTTCTTGATTCTGATCCCTCTCTCTGCAAACACAGGCTTCGGATTCCCTTTTCCAAACGGAGCAAGGAGTGAGAACTGAGCCAAAAGCTCCTCCGTCACATACTCCGGAGGCATCGCCACGTCAATATGCACAACCGGTTCTAACTCCTCTTCCGTAAGGGTACAGTTCTCATTTAATCTCTTGCGAAGCTCATCCACCTTTTGTGTCTCCATGGATAGACCTGCTGCCATAGGATGTCCGCCATACTTTAGAAAAAGGTCCTCTACCTTTTGCAGTTCCTCATACATGGAGTATGCCTCAATAGATCTTCCGGAGCCCTTTACACAGTCTTCCCCGTTTGTAAGGATAATGGTTGGTTTGCCATAACACTCTCTGATTCTCCCTGCAACAATTCCCGCAACACTCTCATGGATTTCCGGCAGGAAAATCACAAGTACCCTCTGGTTTTCATAACCAAGCTCCTGATATTGGCGTTTGGCTTCGTCGATGCCACACTGGGTCAGAAGCTTTCTCTCCCGGTTCAATTCCACCAGCTCCGATGCTATCCTACGAGCTCTTTGCTCATCTGTCTGAAAGAACAGCTCCAGGGCTCTTTTCGCGGTGTCCAGTCTTCCGCTGGCATTGATGCAAGGGCCTAAAACAAACCCGAAATGGTAAGCGTCAATGTTCCCCTGTTCCAATGCGCAGGCTTCTATCAGGCATTTCATTCCAAGATTTTTGGTTTCATGAATATTCTTTAAGCCCTCTTTTACCAGGATGCGGTTCTCATCTACAAGATCCATCACATCCCCTACCGTTGCAAAAGCCACATACTCCAGATAATCATAGATTTCCTCTCTGCGATTCATTCTCTCAAGCAGCAGTTCCATCACTTTAAATGCAACTCCTGCACCACAGAGCATTTTAAAGGGATAGGCGCAATCCTTCTGATGGGGATTGACAATGGCATCCGCCAGGTTATCACCCTTTGGAATCTCATGGTGATCCGTTACAAGGACCGTAAGTCCCTGCTCTTTTGCATAGGCAATCTCCTCCAAGGCTGCGATACCATTGTCGCAGGTGACAATGGTATCCACCCCTTCCTCTACCGCTTTTTCTATCAGGGACATATTTAATCCGTATCCATCCTTCATTCGGTCCGGAATTTGAGCAGACACATTGGCTTTTAACCTTCGAAGCACATCCACAAGAATATAGGATGACATGACTCCATCAATGTCATAGTCTCCAATTACCCGAATGGATTTACCCTCTTTGATTTTATCCTGCAAAATATCAACCAGCCTGTCCCCGTCCTTGAGGAGGTGCGGATTATACAGATCCCTTCGGCTTCCGTGGAGGTATTTTTCCATCTCCTCCATAGAAGCCAGATCTCTGTTTCTCATAATTCTGGCAATCACCGGATCTATATGAAAATGCTCTGCAATTTTATAAAAATCTGCTTTTTTCTGATA
Source organism: Agathobacter sp. (assembly GCA_022767075.1). Classification (GTDB taxonomy): domain Bacteria; phylum Bacillota; class Clostridia; order Lachnospirales; family Lachnospiraceae; genus Roseburia. The sequence goes on from JALEPP010000160.1 coordinate 5,181, forward strand.
TATCATCCAACGTTCCATAGCTGTTCCTCTCTCAGGGACTTAAACTAATACCTTTAAGTCCCTTTCGTACTCTATATTTGATCTGCAATCTTACTGACGCCCACAAAAATATCGGATATCGTAAACCAGGTACGAAAATCCACCACACCGGTTCTCGGTAATCCAAAAACTGACTGGAAGGTTTCCACTGCTTTCTTTGTATTTTCCCCATAAATTCCATCCGCCACCACTTTTGGTATGGCAGGAAAGCTTCGTGATATCACATTTAACTCTTCCTGCATCTGTCTTACCTTCGTTCCAACAGATCCCACCGACAAATCATTTCCCGGCCAGGAGGATGGAATCCCCGAAATCTCATCTGCAGTATTAATATAAATGCTGCTTCCATAATAATTTCTTAGGATACGAATTGCGCTGTACCCTTGATCTGCCAGATACTTCGATCCCCATTGGGTCATCCAGTTAGGACACTGCACCTTTTGTCCGTCACAATACTGGGTAAACAACGGCTGTTTTACGCCGGGTCTGGACAGATAATTTTCAAACATCTCGTCTACCACCTTGTTGATGCTTTCATAAGTATTTCTTCCATAGACAAATTTATGATCGAAGGCGGTGGAGGAGGTAATCGTAAAATTGTATCCCTTTCCCCGGTACCATTCGGTATAGACACGGTTCATGGTAAATGACAGGATTGCCAGGACATTGGCTCGAATGGCCGCATCAGGCCATGTGGCATAGATTTCGCTGGAGGCCACATTTTTTATGTAGTCTCTGTATCTCACATAATAGTTTTTGGCTGTTGTATCCGTAGGAGCCCCATCATGCACAATAATAAATTCCGGAATCACCACGCGGCTCAATACGATTTCTCCGGTTTCTGTAATGGGTTTTATCTCAGCTTCCGGAATTTTTTCCGGATAATTCCCATACAATGTATTTGCAGGAATCACAATATTATCCGGGGTTTCCCTTAGTGCATCTTCCTGTGAAAGAACGGTCCTTTGCACCGACACCTGCCCCTGAAACACCTCAATACCCGACACATTAATTGGTTGATATCCCTCTGCAGTAACTTCCATCGTATATTGGGAATAGGGTTGCATTTCACTCGGTTCCATGGAATATTCAAGGGGTGGAGTATCCAGTGTAAGTATCTGCGTATTCCCTGATGCATCAGTGGTCATCTCCTCAACAGTCTGATTGGGATCCCCTGTAAAACTGATTACAATTTTGGCGTCCGGTACCGGTTCTCCCAGGGCATTTACAATCTGAATGCGAAGCTGTCCATCCATATTATCGCCCTTCCTGTTATTCAATTCTTCTCTATAGCCTATGCACTTCAGATAAAATTGTGAAAAAATAGAGAAAAGGTACCATCTGCGCTGACAATCTGTTATAATAGCTTTATAAAACAATCGGGAGGTAAACTATGACACATGTATTTCAACCATTTAATCTGGATGATATCGATATAAATCCATTTACAAAAATCGGAAAAGAATGGGCACTGATTACAGCCGGAAACAAAGAGAAGTATAATACCATGACCGTATCCTGGGGTGGTATGGGCATTCTCTGGGGCAAGAAGGTGGCTTTTCTTTTTATCCGGGATTCTCGCTACACCAAGGTATTCATCGATAACAACGACCTTCTTTCCATCTCCTTCCTTTCTGAGCAGTATCGCGATGCATTAAACTACTGCGGTACTCATTCCGGAAGAACAGAAAACAAATTTGCAGGAGCAAATCTTACTCCTGCATTTCGTCACAATATTCCTTATGTAGATGAGGCAAACTTCGTACTATTATGCAATAAGCTTGCCGCTGTCCCAATCGAGCAGTGCCATCTCTTAGACCAAACACTCATGAGCAAGTGGTATCAGGACTCTGATATGCACACCATGTATGTGGTAGAGATTATCGAGTCCCTTTGTCGGTAGTACTGATGGACTCAATGGCAACCGCCCCGCCTCTCACCACCTGAATGTGGTGATAGCTTGCTTTCAAAAGCAAAATTAACTCATGGATACGATGCTCCGGCAGGAGACATTCCAACATAATGCTGTCCTTTCCGATATCACACACCGATACCTGAAAGGTCTGGGCAATTTGGAAAATCTCCTGTCTTGCCATTCCATCCACACCACTTATCTTCACATATAAAATCTCTTTCATATGGAGAGGCTTGTCTGTAAGGTCCATTACCTTAATCACCTCTACCATAGAATTCAATTGCTTCTTAATCTGTTCAAACGTCACATCATCACTGGTTACTCCAATGGTCATGCGTGATACCGTCTCGTCCTCTGTGGTTCCTACCGTAAGGGAATGGAGGTTGTAGGACTTTCCCGAAAAAAGCCCTGAAACCTTTGCCAGTACACCTACCTGGTTTTCTACATATAAGGCAATCCAGCGATTCTTCATTTCTGACATAATCCACTCCTTATTATTTCAAAATCATCTCTGTCATAGGGTTTCCACTTTTAACCATAGGAAGAACAAGCTCTTCCGTAGCTATCATAAATTCAATAATTTTTGGAATTCCCTTATGCTCGTCTGCTTTTCTAAAAGCTTCTTCTATCTCCTCTGTTTTTTCCACCCGGATTCCAAATCCGCCATAGCTTTCCACAAGCTTCACAAAATCCGGTGAGTATGGCGGACAGGATGGATTGGGGCCCTTACACTCAGCAGGACAGCTTGGTCGTCTTCTCAGGCAGGTCGCCGAATATCGTTTGCCATAGAACAGCTGCTGCATCTGTCGAACCATTCCAAGATAGTAGTTGTTCAGTACACATACGGTCACGTCTGCTTCCTGAGTTATGGCTGTGGCAAGCTCCTGAATATTCATCTGAAGGCCTCCGTCCCCGGTAATGCACACTACCTTTGCATCCGGTCTTCCGATTGCCGCTCCGATTGCCGCAGGAAGACCAAAGCCCATGGTTCCAAGTCCTCCGGAGGTAATCATCTGGCTCTCGCCCTGGAGCTTTAAGTACTGGGTAGCCCACATCTGGTGCTGGCCTACGTCCGTTACGTAGATTGCCTCTCCAAAATGCTTCTGAATAGCCTCCATCACCATCTGCGGAGTCATTCCTTTATCTTTTCTCATTTCCAATGGGTTTTCTATTGCCCACTGTGAAATAGTATCGATCCAGCTCTTGGTATTCTTAGGCTCTGCCCATTCCAACAGCTTTGTCAAAGCAAGCTTTGCATCTGATACCACAGGAATATCCACTACGACGTTTCTGGAAATGGAAGCCGTATCTACATCAATATGTATAATCGTAGCCTTTGGCGCAAATTCATTTAAGTCGCCGGTAATACGATCATTAAATCTGGTACCAATGGAAAATAGCACATCACAATTTCCTACTGCCATATTGGCAGCAAAACGACCATGCATTCCACTGTTTCCAATATAAAGAGGATGATCCTCCGGCATGACCCCTTTTCCCATAATTGTGGTAACTACCGGAACATTGGTTTTTTCTGCAAATTCCAAAAGCTCCTGTTTGGCACCAGCAATACGAACACCGCCACCGGCTAAAATCAATGGTTTCTTGGCAGACTTCAATACCCGATAGGCCTTTTTCAGCTGTCCGATATGCACCGAATTGTTGGGCTTATACCCACGAATCTCCACATGCTTAGGATACTCTGCCGGACCGGATTGTGTCTGAAGATCCTTTGGAATATCTACAAGCACCGGCCCCGGTTTGCCGGAAGAGGCAATCTGGAAAGCCATCTTAATGATGCGTCCCAAATCCTTTCTGTCTCTGACAGTAACTCCATACTTGGTGACACTCCTAGTCATACCTACGATGTCCACCTCCTGGAAGGCATCGTTTCCAATCATACTAAGAGGAACCTGACCGGTAAAGCATACCAGCGGGATATTGTCATAGTGGGCATCTGCAAGGCCCGTAATGATATTGGTTGCCCCAGGGCCTGAGGTTACCAGACACACACCGACTTTTCCGGTGGCCCTTGCGTAACCCTCCGCTTCGTGGATTAATCCCTGTTCATGGCGTGGCAACACAACCTTAATATTGTCCTGCTTGTACAGCTCGTCGAACAGGTCTGTAACCATTCCGCCCGGATATCCGAATACGGTGTCAACCCCCTCTTCATTTAATGCTTTAACAAATAATTTTCTTCCTGTGATATCCATCCTATACTCCTATGCCTTGCGCTCGTAACGGTAAAAATAGTAAATCAAATCAAAATATGTCTGCTCTTCACTATCTCCGGTGATGACCCATTCCGGTTTCTCGTCCAGATTTGGGAAATACGCATCTGCGTCATACTCATAATCAATCTTGGTAATATGAGCCACGTCGCACTGATCTACCAGCTGCGCATAGATCTTCTCTCCTCCAATAATATAGATATCATCTGAATCATATTTCTCCAGTTCCACCATAAGCTCGTCCATAGAGTGAAGTACAATGGCATCCTTCACTTTATAATTCTTATCCTTGGTTAACACGATATTGGTGCGATTTTTCAGTGGCAATCCATTGGGAAAGCTCTCTAAAGTCTTTCTTCCCATCACAACCACTTTTCCGGTGGTGGTTTCACGGAAAAATTTCTGATCCGCCGGAATACGTACCAAAAGCTGGTTGTTTTTTCCGATAGCCCAGTTTTTATCTACTGCTGCAATTAAATTCATATGATAATCCTCCTATTGTCTGTAACTAAATGGCAATTGGGATGTCCTTTACCTGTGGCCCTGTAACATAATCCGTAATCTTGATATCGTCTGTTGTAAACTGGTAAAAATCCTTAATTTCCGGATTCAGCCAGAATTTTGGTGCATCGTACTGAGGTCTGGTAATCAGCTCTTCAATAATCGGCACATGACGGTCATAAATATGGGCATCTGCGATTACATGTACAAGCTCTCCTACCTGCATATCACACACCTGTGCCAGCATATGCATAAGTACTGCGTACTGACATACATTCCAGTTATTTGCTGCAAGTACATCCTGAGAACGCTGATTCAATATCCCGTTCAACACCAGCTTATCAGAGCCCTTTTTCTGGGTTACATTAAAGGTCATGGAGTATGCACACGGATAGAGATTCATCTCATGCAGATCCTGATGCACATAGATATTGGTCATAATTCTTCGGCTGTATGGATTATTTTTAAGGTCATAAATCACTCGATCCACCTGATCCATCATGCCTTCCTTGTACTGATGCTTCACGCCAAGCTGGTAACCATAGGCTTTTCCAATGGAACCGTTCTCATCTGCCCACTCATCCCAGACCGTGCTTTTCAAATCATGGATGTTGTTGGATTTTCTCTGCCAGATCCAAAGCATCTCCTCAGTAGCTGTCTTGATTGCTGTCTTGCGAAGGGTAATAGCCGGAAACTCCTTGGATAAATCGTAGCGATTGACTACTGCAAACTTCTTGATGGTATAAGCGCTCGTCCCATCCTCCCAGTGAGGGCGAACCTTCTCGCCTTCTGTGCTAACTCCATTTTCCAGAATATCCTTGCACATCTCTACAAAGACACGATCTGCATAACTCATCGAATTCCTCCTCCATTTCCTTCTGTTACATGTTGCTATCTATTTTACCCATTAATCCATTTCATGACAAGATGCTTTTCGTGTGTTTTCTCTTCCATTTCTATTGCTTTTTACCCCAA
>JALEPP010000017.1 GCA_022767075.1 Agathobacter sp.
TTCACGGTCTGCGTGTAGTTCCTTGTAAACTGACCTAAGCTTTGTTTAAAATATTCTTGGTTTAGAACTGTATTCTAAGACCTTTCGGATAATGATTCTTTAAGATTCCGTTGTTTACCTTACCCCAGCCGGCTGAGAGACCGTCTATACATAACAGACACCAACCATTCTTAGCATCTACAGGGATACTTTCCCCACGGTAGTAGGCCTGTACATATGAGTCTGTAGATGAAATATCTGCAGTGTTATTGCATTCATCTTTTCCTAAGAATAGAGCAAGTGCATGGGATGGCTCAAATCGATTTTTCTTATAGGTACCAAGATGTAATCCAGGTCGTAAAACCTTGATTCCGGAAAGCCTTGGTGAACCATTTGGAAGGAGATATAATTGATCCCCAAAGAGTGTAAGTTCTCCTTCTAGTAGGAAGCTGTGTAAACATTGAGAAATATTTGTTTTCACAAATTCCTCCAGGTTCTTCTGCATTTCCTTATCTAAAATTGGCTTTTTCTTTTTTGATTTTGAATAAGAAGAAGTAGTGTCGAAAGTGATGGTATCCGTTTCTATTTTTTCACCCTTTTGTAACACAGCTACAAAATGTCCTTCTCCCTTTAAGTGATGTGGCCATAAACGAAAAGCGTCAGAAACCACAGACTTATCCACACAACTATCCGTAATCTCATTTTGTATCCAGTCTGGATTTCCACAATCAAAATAAGGTGCGTTCACCTTTTCAATATGAAATTCCGGATGTGTTGCCAAAAATTCGTAGATGACCTCTTCATTTTCTAAAGGTGCAAATGTGCAGGTGCTGTACACCATACGACCATGATTCATGAGCATCTTTGCTGCATTATCCAGAATCATTAATTGTCTTTCTTTACAGAGCTCTACATTTGCAAGGCTCCATTCTTCCGTGGCATCCGGATTTTTGCGGAACATTCCCTCTCCTGAGCAAGGGGCATCCACAAGAATACGATGGAAATACTCGGAAAAGTAATCCTTTAGATGGTTGCTATCCTCATTGGTGACAATTACGTTAGATAAACCCATTCTTTCCACATTTTGAGAAAGTATTTTTGCTCTCTGTGGATGAATTTCATTGGATACCAGTAAGCCCTGTTGTTCCATTTTGGAAGCTAGCTGGGTGGATTTTCCTCCGGGAGCCGCGCATAAATCTAATACGCGATGTCCCGGTTTTACATCCAAAAATTCTGCTGCGGACATGGCACTTGGCTCTTGTATATAGTAGAGGCCCATTTCATGAAAGGGATGTTTTCCGGGACGGGTACTGTGGTCATAGTAGAATCCTGTCTGAGTCCACGGAATTATATCGTTTGGTTGGATTTGAAAGCTCCCAAGAATAGCTTCTTTTTTTTCCTCTGTCAGCCCTTTTTTTAAGGAGTTAATCCGAAGACCATGATGTTCCTCGTTTTCAAAGCTTTGTAGGAAGGCGTCCCATTCATTTCCTAACATCTGTTGCATTCGAGCTACAAAATCAGATGGCAGTGAAAGGATATTATTTTCCATATTGATTCTCCTGTCAATTAATCTCATATCAGACAACCCTATTATGGCATGTGACTTGGGGAAGTACAATAAAAATGTGGAGAGTTTATGGTAGATTTCGTATAAATATGGTAGTATAGAAGTCAGTTATGGAATGAAAAGGACTTGAGGTAGAGCTATGAACGGTGATGCACGTCGTAAAGAAATATTGGATATATTAGAGAAAGCACAATCAGCCATTTCCGGAGATAATCTTGCTGATATTTTCGAAGTGAGTCGACAGGTAATTGTTCAGGATATTGCACTTCTTAGAGCATCAAATTATGAAATTTTGTCAACGAACCGAGGATATTTGCTTCAAAAGAAAAACGGCGCCAGTAGAATACTGAAGCTGTATCATACCAATGAGCAGACAGTAGATGAGCTGAACTGTATTGTTGATATGGGGGGAAAGGTTCAGGATGTTTTCGTCTATCATAAGGTGTATGGAGTTATTAGAGCGGATCTCAATATTCGAAATCGTCGTGACGTAAAGACATATATGGACGAGATTGCATCCGGAAAATCCACACCACTTATGAATGTGACCAGTGGATATCATTACCATACCATTTTAGCGGATGACGAGGAGACCTTGGATCAGATTCAGGAGGAGCTTGAAAACATGGGCTTTCTGGCAGAATTGAAGAATTATGAACCGGTTGATTTTTGGAAAAAAGACAACGGTTAATTCTTTATAGAAAAGAGAATCAAGCAAACAGAAGAGAATAGGTCAAAAGCTTGTATGATTTGTGAGAAACCTTAATTTTTTGAGGAAATATCACAAATTATGCAAGCTTTTTTTGTTGATGTTCTTTGACTGAATGTGATTGACTTTGAATGATTTAGGTTTATAATCAAAATCAGATGAAGGAATTTGAACTTCTATGAATGATTTTGAAACAAGGGGGCACAAAATGTTAACAGAGGAGAGACAAAATAGTATTCTGGCGATTGTTGAGAAAAAGGGAAGTGCAACCGTACAGGAATTAATGCAAATTCTTGACGCATCCGAATCAACCATTCGAAGAGATCTCAATGCTATGGATGCTAAGGGATTACTGGTGAAGGTTTTTGGCGGAGCAATTGCCAAAAATTCTTTTGTAAGTACAACAGATGAAGAGTTCGTACAGAGAAAATTGCTACATCAGGATAAGAAGGATGCCATCGCACAGTATGCTGCTTCTCTCATAGAAGATCATGATTTTATCTATTTGGATGCAGGTACAACCACGGAGGTAATGATTGACTATCTCAAGGCAAAGGAAGCGGTCTTTGTTACAAATGCAGTTGGACATGCAAAAAAACTCAGTGAAAAGGGATATGATGTGTATATTTTGGGAGGACAGTTTAAATCAACCACGGAGGCAATAGTTGGTGAAGAAGCAGTCTTATCCCTTGATAAATATCAGTTTACCAAAGGCTTCTTTGGTACCAACGGAATTGATAGCAAAAAGGGTTATACCACTCCTGAAGTAAAGGAAGCGATGGTCAAAAAGAAGGCAATGGAAAATTGTCAAAAATCATATGTGCTGGCAGATGAAAGCAAGTTTTCCGTTTTATCAAGTGTAAAATTCGGAGAATTTGACCAAGCTACTATTATTACGAATCAGTTTGAGAATCAATGGCTAAAAGAAGAATATCGCAAATATGGGAATATAAAGGAGGCGGATTTGTAAATGATCTATACCATAACCTTCAATCCTTCTTTAGACTACGTGGTCACATTAGAGGACTTTCAAGAAGGACGAGTGAATCGAACAACAGAGGAAACGATTTTCCCGGGAGGGAAAGGAATCAACGTTTCTATAGTGATGCAGAATCTTGGCTTTGAAAGTATTGCTTTAGGGTTTACTGCCGGATTCACCGGGAAAGAAATTCAAAGACGCCTGAATCAAAAAGGAGTCAAGACAGATTTCATCGAGGTGGAAAAAGGAGTTTCCAGAATCAATGTTAAGATTCGTGCGGGAATCGAGTCGGAAATCAATGGACAGGGTCCTTTGATTACGGAGGATGACATAAAGAAGCTTTATAGAAAGTTGGATATGCTTACAGAGGAGGATATTTTGGTCCTTGCAGGCAGTATTCCAGACATTATGCCAGAATCCATTTACATGGACATTATGGAATATGTAAAAGAAAAAAAGATGAAGGTCGTTGTGGATGCTACAAGAGATTTACTTGTAAATGTTTTAGTTCATCATCCATTTTTGATAAAAGCAAATAACCATGAACTTGGAGAGATTTTTGGAGTTACGATTTCCTCCAAGGAGGATGTTGTCACATATGCAAGAAAACTACAGGAAAAGGGTGCGAGAAACGTGCTTGTTTCTATGGCTGGAGATGGGGCCGTGCTTGTAACAGAGGATGGTCAGGTATTTGAATCAGAGGCTCCAAAGGGTAAGGTTGTGAATTCCGTTGGAGCAGGAGATTCTATGGTAGCAGGATTTTTGGCAGGGTATTTGTCAGAGCATAGCTATCAGAAAGCATTTATGTATGGAGTATGCACAGGTAGCGCTAGTGCATTTTCAGAGGAGCTAGCTACAAAAGAAGAAGTGACAGAGCTTTTAAAACAAAACCAATCACTATTTAGGGGGTAAAGAAATGACAATCAGAGACTTACTAAGAAAAGAATCCATTCAGTTGAATGGAACGGCTACTGGGAAAAATGATCTGTTAGATCAAATGGTAGCACTCATGGCTAAGGGAGGCAATATTGCAGACCTTGAAACCTACAAAAAGGGTGTCTATGAGAGAGAAGCAGAAGGAACTACAGGAATTGGTGAGGGAATTGCAATCCCACACTGCAAATCAGAAGCGGTAAGTGAGCCGGGACTAGCAGCAATGGTTCTTCCACAGGGGGTGGACTTTGATTCCTTGGACGGCCAGCCGGTAAACCTTGTATTTTTGATTGCTGCTCCAAATACGAAGGACAACGTTCATTTAGATGTTTTGAGCAAGCTTTCTGTATTACTTATGGATGAGAACTTCACCACAGCACTCAGACAGGCAAGAACGGTGGAAGAATTTCTTCAGGTAATTGATCGAGCAGAAGCTTTAGGAAAAAAGGAAGAGTCTGCTGAATCTGTAAAGGTGGGATATGAGATTCTTGCTGTTACGGGATGTCCTACGGGAATTGCACATACTTATATGGCGGCGGAAGCACTAGAAAAGAAAGCAACAGAACTGGGAACAACAATTAAGGTTGAGACAAGAGGCTCCGGTGGAGCAAAAAATGTACTTACCGGTGAAGAAATTGCTTCTGCAAAGGCAATCATTGTGGCAGCGGACACAAAGGTTCCAATGGAACGTTTCCAGGGAAAACCTGTGATTCAGTGTAAAGTAGCGGATGGTATCAATAGAGCAGAAAATTTGATAAAAAGAGCAATAAATGGGGATGCACCTATTTATCACGTAAATGTGGATGACGAAAGCAAAAGAGAAGAATCTCATCAGAAGGAAACATCAGGTTTTGCACATGATATCTATACACATCTTATGAGCGGTGTATCACATATGCTTCCATTTGTAATTGGAGGCGGAATCATGATTGCGTTAGCATTCCTTATTGACACCTTGAGTGGATATGGAGCAACCGGCGGTGGCAACTTTGGTACCATAACTCCGCTTGCAGCATTCTTCAAATATGCCGGTGGCCTTGCTATGGGACTTATGGTTCCGGTATTGGCAGGATATATTGCCTATTCCATTGCAGACAGACCGGGACTTGCGGTAGGATTTACCGGTGGTCTGTTGGCATCCAGCGGAAACCTGGTATTCAATGAAGGAAGCTACAGCTGGTTCATGGAAAGTCAGAATGGATTTATCGAAAGATTCGCATTCCAGGGACCAACCAGTGGTAATACCGTATCCGGATTCTTAGGAGGAATTGTTGCAGGATTTTTGGCAGGATACATTGTATTACTTTTGAAAAAGCTTTGTAGTAAGCTTCCGGAATCCTTAGAGGGAATTAAACCAACCCTGATTTATCCATTAGGTGGTATCTTTGTAATCAGTGTATTAATGTGCTTTATCTTCAACCCATTAATTGGTTTGATCAACACAGGACTTAGTGTAATGCTTACCTCTATCTCAGCAGCAGGTATGATTACTTTGTTAGGATTATTGCTTGGTGCTATGATGGCAATTGATATGGGTGGTCCAATCAATAAAGCAGCATATATATTTGGTACAGGTATGCTGGCAACAGCATCTGATCTTATGGCAAATGGTGCCGCAGCAACCGATCCAGCCGTACAGGCATGTTATATTGCAATGGCTTCTATTATGGTAGGTGGAATGGTACCACCAGTAGGAATAGCACTTGCGTGTCAGTTCTTTCCAAAAAAATTCACGAAGGAAGAACGAAACTCAAAGGTATCAAACCTTGTAATGGGAGCATCCTTTATCACGGAGGGAGCAATTCCATTTGCAGCAGCAGATCCGGCACGCGTAATACCATGTACCCTCGTGGGAGCAGGAGTTGCAGGATTTTTGTCAGCATTGTTTGGATGTACTCTTATGGCACCACACGGCGGACTCTTTGTATTCGCAACAGTTGGTAATCCTCTTATGTACATTCTTTCCTGGGCAATCGGATCCGTAATTACCGCAGTGATGCTTGGATTCCTGAAAAAGGATGTTGAGTAACAGCAAATTTTGGATGTATTATCAAGTATAGAGAGAAAGGAATAACAATGAAGGAATTTAAATATATCATCAAAGACGAAATGGGCATCCACGCCAGACCAGCTGGGGAATTGGTGAAGGTTGCAGCAAAATATCCATGTGAGATTAAGATTGAAAAGGATGGAAGAAGTGTTGATGCCAAGAGAATCATGGGAATCATGAGTCTTGGAGTAAAATGTGGAATGGAAGTTGTAATTACCTGCGAAGGAGATCAGGAAGAGGAGGCCGCAGTAGAGCTTCAGGCATTCTTAGAGGAGAATCTGTAATTAACAGCTTCAACAGAAGTAGGAAGGAGATTCTATGGAACTTCAAGGAAAAAGCGTATTCAATGGAATCGCAATTGGAAAAATACAGGTATTTCAAAAAGGAGAAAGCCTGGTAAAAAGAGTAAAAGTATCCGATGCCGGCCAGGAGGTGGAGCGTTTCTACCAGGCCAGAGAGACTGCAAAACAGCAGCTGCAAGAGCTTTATCAAAAAGCCTTGCGGGAAGTGGGTGAATTGAATGCGGCAATCTTTGAAGTCCATCAGATGATGCTGGATGACTTGGATTATGAAGAGTCCATTGTAAATATGATAAAGTCGCAGGAAGTAAATGCAGAGTACGCAGTGGCAAATACTGGGGATAATTTCTCAAAAATGTTTGCATCAATGGATGACGAGTATATGCAGGCAAGA
>JALEPP010000022.1 GCA_022767075.1 Agathobacter sp.
ATGGGGCCAATCTTGAACAGGTAAAAAAGGTACTTACCTCTGTAATTGAGGAGGAGCCTCTGTGGTTAAAGGAAGAGCCTTCCAATGTATATGTATCCGAGCTTGGAGATTCTTCCGTGATAATGGGAGTATTTCTCTGGGTTAAGGCAGAAAATTATTGGGAAGTAAAGTGGAGAATGACGGAAAACATCAAGCTTGCATTGGATGCGAATGATATTTCGATTCCGTTCCCACAATTAGAAGTACAAATTCAAGGTAAATAGGGGAATTGCGTTGACAATAATATGCAAGTGTGTTAGCCTTTATTTATGCGAACGAAAGAGTTCGTAAGTAGTATTAGGGCTTTTTAGGAGGAACAAAAGGAAATGCAACAGGGAACAGTAAAATGGTTTAATGCAAAAAAGGGGTATGGATTTATTTCGGATGAGAATGGTGCAGACGTATTTGTACATTTCTCAGCATTAAACATGGAGGGGTTCAAAGAGTTAAAGGACGGCGAAAAGGTTGAGTTCGAAGTAGTTGAAGGAGGAAAAGGTCCTCAGGCAGCTAACGTTAGCCGTATTTAATATCAAAACCACAAAAAAGCTCTTCTTTCGGATGAAAGCATCTGAAAGAAGAGCTTTTTTGATGTGTGCATGAGTTTTTACATAAGCTTAGGGCTGCATAAAAAGTCAGTCGTGTTGTAGAAATGGGGGATTTGTGGTACACTAATTGAATTAAGCAGAAAGGAATCATATGACATTGAAAAGTATTCAGGAATTAAAAGCATATGAATTGTTATACCAAGGGGAATTATCAGATATTCACTCGGAGGGGTATATTTTTAGACATAAAAAAAGTGGTGCAAGAATCAGCGTCATTTCGAACGATGACGATAACAAAGTATTTTTTGTTGGATTTCGAACTCCGCCGGAGGATGAGACAGGGGTGCCTCATATCATTGAACACACGGTGCTTTGCGGCTCTGAAAAGTATCCGGTTAAGGATCCTTTTGTAGAACTTGTAAAGGGCTCTATGAATACCTTCTTAAATGCAATTACGTATCCGGATAAGACCGTTTATCCGGTTGCCAGCTGCAACGACCAGGATTTCCAAAATCTTATGGATGTGTATTTGGATGCAGTGTTCCATCCCAATATCTACAAATATCAGGAGATTTTTAAGCAGGAAGGCTGGCATTATGAACTAGAACAACCGGAGGGCCCTCTCACCATCAATGGGGGTGTATATAATGAGATGAAGGGCGCATGTTCTTCTCCGGACCAGATTCTTCAAAAGGAGATTGATAAGGCTCTTTATCCGGATAATGCATATAGCAAGAATTCCGGCGGCAATCCTGATTTTATCCCAGAGCTTGCTTATGAAGACTATCTGGATTTTCACAGAAGATATTATCATCCGGTTAATTCTTATATCTATCTGTATGGAGACATGGATATTGTCCAAAAGCTAGAGTGGCTGGATCAAGCTTATTTAGCATCCTACGATGCAATTGAGTTAGATTCTACCATTGAAAAGCAGGCTCCCTTTGAAGCAATCAAGGATGTTGAGGTACCATATCCAATTTCGTCAGAAGAGTCAGAGGAGAACAACACCTACCTTTCTTACAACCTTGTGGTATCAGATGCCTTGAATAAGGAACTTTATCAGGCTTTTGATATTCTGGATTATGCCTTAGTCAGCGTGCCGGGGTCTCCAATTAAAAAGGCCCTGGTGGATGCCGGAATTGGTGAGGATGTATCCGGAGGGTTTGACACGGGTACCTTACAGAACACCTTTAGTGTCACCGTCAAGAATGCTAATTTGGAGGACAAAGAAAGATTTGTTACCATAATTAACGAGACTCTTCAGAACGTGGTAAAAGAGGGAATTGATAAGAAATCCTTACTGGCCGGAATTAACAGTAATGAATTCCGTATCCGCGAGGCGGATTTTGGTAGATTTCCAAAGGGACTTTTGTATGGTCTTCAGTGTATGGAAAGCTGGCTGTTTGATGATATGGCCCCGTTCCTCCATATTCAGAGCTTAGATACTCTGGCTTTTCTGAAAAAGCAGATCGAGACAGATTATTTTGAAAAACTCGTTGAGAAGTATCTTCTCAATAACAACCATGGAGCAGTGGTGTGTCTGTATCCCAAGAAGGGGTATGGGCATGAAAAGGAAGAAGCCCTGGAGGAAAAACTGGAAATCTATAGACAGAGCTTATCAGAGGAAGAACACCAAAAAATCATTGAGGATACCAAGGCGTTAAAAGCATATCAGGAAGAACCTAGTTCCAAGGAGGAACTGGAAAAGATTCCAATGCTTTCTCGAAGTGATATCCGTAGAAAGGTTCAGCCGCTTAAAAACAGGGAAATACAAAAGGATGATTACAAGATTGTATTTCATGATTACGACACCAACGGTATTGATTACTTTAGTTTATGGTTTGATGCAAGAGATTTTAGGCAAGATGAGCTTGTGTATTTAAGTGTTTTGAAAAATGTATTGAGCTACATGGATACAGAACACTACGATTACAATACGTTATCCAATGAAATCAATATCTATACCGGTGGAATTAATGGAAATCTAGAGATTAATCGTCATGAGAACAACAAAGAGCACCCATTTTTCCATTTCGTTTTTGAAGGAAAGGTATTGGAAGAAAATCTGGAAAAAGCGATGGAGCTTTTAGATGAAATCATTCTTTACACAGATTTTACGGACTATAAGCGCCTTAAGGAGATTATTCAGAGAGGAAAGGCAAGAAAACAGCAACAGCTTGCTTCTTCCGGTCATATTACGGCATATACAAGAGCTTTGGCAGGGGTATCCTACAGCGCATGCTATCACGAAGAAATCACCGGATACAGCTATTATAAAAAGCTATTAGCTCTGGATAAGAATTTTGAGGATGAAAAAGAGGCACTTGTGCAGAAATTTCAGGAAATCTGTAAAAAGCTGTTTGTAAGAGAGCGTCTTATGATTAGCTTTACGGGAAAAGAGGAAGCTCTGAATAAGGCTATGCCGATATTTGAGCAGCATATAAGCAGGCTTCCGTCCGGAGAAGAGGTGAAGGAACCGGTACAGCTGTCTCTTCATAAAGCAAAGGAGGCATTCACCGATGCTTCTCAGATTCAGTATGTGGCAAAGGCGGGATGCTTTGGGGACAAAGGATATGAGTTCCATGGAACCTTGAATATTTTGAAATCTATTCTGGAGAATGAGTATCTTTGGACGCAGGTTCGTATCTTAGGTGGTGCCTATGGGGCAATGTGTGGATTCAGAAGAACCGGAGAAGCATACTTTGTGTCCTATCGAGATCCGAATCTGAAGAAAACCCTGGAAGTGTACAATCAGATTCCGGAGTTTATTGAGAACTTCAATCCTGATGAGCGCGAGATGACAAAGTTCATCATCGGAACCATGAGTCAGATTGATACCCCTCTCAATCCGGAGTCAAAGGGCTATCGTTCCATGGTTGCATATCTGACGGGAATCAGCCAGGAAGAAATGCAAAAGACCAGGGACCAGATAATCGATGCGACACCTGCTGATATAAGAGCACTTGCACCATTGGTAAAAGCGGTGCTTACCGATAATTCAATCTGTGTGATTGGAAATGAAGACGCAATCGAAAAAGAAAAGGATTTATTCGACTCAGTAGAAAGCTTAAATGAGTAGTCGAAGATTAAGAATTGGGAAAAAGCAGTACGTAAGAAGAAGGAGAAGTACATGAACGAAGGCTTCAAGTCGGGATTTGTAACCATTATTGGCAGACCCAATGTGGGAAAATCAACATTAATGAATCATTTGATTGGACAGAAAATTGCAATTACCTCCAACAAACCGCAGACTACCCGAAACCGCATCCAGACCGTGTATACGGATATGGAGCGGGGGCAGATTATTTTCCTTGATACGCCGGGAATCCATCAGGCGAAAAACAAGCTTGGAGAATATATGGTAAATGTGGCAGAGAAGACCTTGAGTGAGGTGGATTTGATTCTTTATCTGGTGGAACCAAACACCTTTGTGGGCGCCGGAGAACAGCACATTATCAAGCAATTAGAGAAGACGAAGACACCGGTTATCTTAATCATCAATAAAGCAGACACGGTGGATCAGGAGAAAATGTTCCAGGCGATTGATACCTATCGCAAGCTTTACGATTTTGCAGAGATTATTCCAACCTCCGCACTTCGTGGAAATAACCTGGACGATGTAATTGACAGTATTTTTAAATATCTTCCTTATGGACCGCAGTTCTACGATGAGGATACCATTACCGATCAGCCGGAGCGCGCAATTTGTGCAGAAATTATTCGTGAGAAAGCGCTTCATGCATTGAAGGATGAGATTCCACATGGAATTGCTGTTGCAATTGATCAGATGAAGGATCGACCAAATGGCAAGATTATCGATATTGATGCAACCATTGTATGTGAAAAAGATTCTCATAAGGGAATCATTATTGGTAAACAGGGAGCAATGCTCAAAAAGATCGGAACCAACGCCAGATATGAAATGGAGCGTCTTTTGGATGCAAATGTTAACCTGAAGCTATGGGTAAAGGTTAAGAAGGACTGGAGAGACAGTGATTTCTTAATCAAAAACTTTGGCTACAGAGAAGAGGACTAATTTTTGGAAAGAAATATTATATAGAAGGTGAACTATGTCGGAACAGATTGTTGTAACCGGGATGGTGCTTACCTCCATGCCAGTGGGAGATTACGACAGACGAATCACCATTCTCACCACAGACCGTGGCAAAATCACGGCTTTTGCCAGAGGGGCACGCCGGCCCAATAGCTCTCTTATTGCAGGGACAAGTCCCTTTGCATTTGGAGAATTTGAGGTGTATCAGGGGAAGAGTGCATACAATGTCACAAAGGTAAGCATTAAGAATCATTTTCGAGAGCTTACCCAGGATATTGACAGTATCTACTATGGTTTCTACTTTTTAGAGTTTTGCGAGTATTTCTGTCAGGAGAATGCCCCGGAGAAAATGATGCTAAAGCTTTTATATCAGTCAATTAGAGCTTTGGAATCAAAAAAGTTTCACAGAGATCTGGTACGAATAGTCTTTGAATTGAAGGCTATGACGATTCAGGGAGAAGGCCCGGAGGTAACCAGATGTATAAAGTGTCGAAAAACGGATGAGCTTAGCTGGTTCTCCGTCAAGAGAGGCGGATGCTTCTGCAGAGCCTGTCAAAAACAGGTGGATGGGGTGGCAATCTCAGATAGCGCCCGATTTACCATGGAGTACGTAGTAAAGGCTCCTGTGGAGAAGCTTTTTACGTTTCAAGTAACAGATGAGGTTCGAAGAGAACTAAAAGCTTTGATGAATCAATATATGGGGCATTATGTGAGACACACCTTTAAGTCATTGCAGACGATTGACGAAGAATTTTCCCAGTAGGAGAAAAGGATTGTTGAAATAGGAATATTAAAATAGTATAATGTCAAGGATTGTAATGGAAAGGAAACGATAAAGATGAAAAAAAGTCTTAAGATTGGACTTTCTCTTTTGCTTTGTGCCACTTTTTTAGTTGGATGTGGGCAGTCCTATGATGCGAAAGAGAGTACCGTCTATATTACCAAAAAAGGAAAGGTTGTTTCTACTGACGTAGAGAATTTTTCTTCTGATTATGAAAAAGGTGATCTGGAGAGTTATGTAGATGCTGCGATTTCTGCTTATAATCAGGAGACCGGGGCTGAAGCAGTAATCAAGAAAAGCCTCACAGTGGAGGAGGAGATTGCAAAGCTTACGATTGAATATTTAAACAGCGATGTATTTACTGCCTTTAATGGAGTCAAGCTGTTCGCTGGAACGGTCGCTGAGGCAAAAAGCAAGGGATATGATTTTGCGGTTGATTTCGCAAAAATAGAAAAGGGTGCTTTTGTGTCGGAGGTAGATGCTTCCGAAATTACCGGACAGGAGGAACTGAAGGTTGTTGTCATCCAGGGCAACTTTAATGTCCAGGTACCGGGCAACATCCTGTATGTATCCACAAAAAATGTTGCATTAATAGATAAAAATACCATTGCCATTGCAGAAGGCAATGCTATGGATGAATCGTTAAAAGAGGAAACACAGGCTACAGAGTCTGCTGACGTTGTACAGGAATTTGCTACAGAGACGGAGGAGCTTTTAGAGGATGAGCCTTCTGATGCCACAGAGGATGTGGACCAGATGGTATTTGATTTCCCGGCTGAAGAGGAAGCTCCAAAGAGCGAATTTACATCTGTGTGTACATATATCGTTTATAAATAGAGAGATACAGATAATAGTAAGCAAATATACATGTAGAAGTATATGGATAAGATATGCAAATAAAAATGCATATAGAAGTACACAAATTGAAATATGAAAAAAGAAATATGTAAATAGAAATATGTAAATAGAAATGTGAGGTATGTTATGGAAAAGAGTATGGACAAGATTGTTCAGGTAGCAAAGGCAAGAGGATTTGTTTATCCGGGATCTGAAATTTATGGTGGTCTTGCTAACACATGGGATTATGGAAATCTTGGTGTAGAGTTAAAGAACAACGTAAAGAGAGCATGGTGGAAAAAATTCATCCAGGAGAATCCGTACAACGTTGGTGTTGACTGTGCCATTCTCATGAATCCACAGACCTGGGTTGCATCAGGACATTTGGGAGGCTTCTCAGATCCTCTTATGGATTGTAAAGAGTGTCACGAGCGCTTCCGTGCAGATAAACTCATTGAGGATTTTGCACAGGAGAACAATATTGAGTTGCAGGGTTCTGTTGATGGATGGTCAAACGAAGAGATGGTAAGCTTTATTGAGGAGCACCAGATTCCATGTCCAACCTGTGGCAAACACAATTTTACCGATATCCGTCAGTTCAATCTTATGTTCAAAACCTTCCAGGGTGTAACTGAGGATGCAAAGAATACAGTATACCTTCGTCCGGAGACTGCACAGGGTATCTTCGTAAACTTCAAAAATGTACAGCGTACTTCCAGAAAGAAGCTTCCATTTGGTATCGGACAGATTGGTAAGTCGTTCCGTAACGAGATTACTCCTGGTAACTTTACATTCCGTACCAGAGAGTTCGAGCAGATGGAGCTTGAGTTCTTCTGCGAGCCGGGAACCGATTTGGAGTGGTTCCAGTACTGGAGAGGCTTCTGCCGTGACTGGTTACTTTCACTGGGAATCAAAGAGGACGAAATAAGACTTCGTGATCATTCTCCGGAAGAGCTTTGCTTCTATTCGAAAGGAACCACCGACATTGAGTTCTTATTCCCATTTGGTTGGGGTGAGCTTTGGGGAATTGCAGATCGTACAGACTACGATTTAACCCAGCATCAGAATACATCAGGACAGGATATGACATACTTCGATGACCAGAAGAATGAAAAATACATTCCATATGTAATTGAGCCTTCTCTTGGTGCAGATCGCGTAGTGCTGGCATTCCTTTGTGCAGCATACGATGAGGAAGAGCTTGAGGGAGGAGATGTGCGTACTGTGTTCCATTTCCATCCGGCACTTGCCCCGGTTAAGATTGGTGTACTTCCGCTTTCTAAGAAACTTAATGAGGGAGCTGAGAAGGTATTCCATGAGCTTTCAAAGAAATACAACTGTGAGTTCGATGACCGTGGAACCATCGGTAAAAGATACCGCCGTCAGGACGAGATTGGAACTCCTTTCTGTGTCACCTACGACTTTGATTCCGAGGAGGATATGTCTGTAACGGTTCGTGACAGAGATACGATGCAACAGGAAAGAATTAAAATCGAAGATCTTGATAAGTATTTTGAGGAAAAATTTGCTTTCTAAGTATCAGTTCCTGTTTCTGAACTGGTTAGGGAACTATGCAATTATCATACTTTTCTCTTGCGAAAAAAGAATTGTGTGATACAATATTTTATGTGCGACTTGATGTCGCTAACGTTTGGTAAAATGGCCAACCTTTTTAGGGGAAGCATTTCTAACAAAATACACTTTATTTTTTAGGAGGAATTGTCAAATGGCAAAAAAATGGGTTTATACCTTCAAAGAAGGTAACATGTCCATGAGAAACCTTCTCGGTGGTAAAGGAGCTAACCTTGCTGAGATGACTGAAATCGGTCTTCCGGTACCACAGGGTTTCACAATCACAACAGAGGCTTGTACTCAGTACTATGAGGATGGCCGCAAAATTAACGACGAAATCATGGCTCAGGCTATGGAAGGCGTTAAATGGATGGAAGAAGTAAACGGAAAGAAATTTGGAGATCTTAAGAATCCACTTCTTGTTTCTGTTCGTTCAGGAGCTCGTGCTTCAATGCCTGGTATGATGGATACCATCTTAAACCTTGGTTTAAATGACGAAGTAGTAGAGGCTATGATCGCTGGTAACGACGATCCTGCATTTGCTCGTTTCGTATATGTCTCATACAGAAGATTCATCCAGATGTTCTCTGACGTTGTTATGGAAGTTGGTAAAAAATACTTCGAGCAGCTCATTGACGAGATGAAAGAGAAAAAAGGTGTTAAGTTCGACGTTGAGCTTACCGCTGATGATTTAAAAGAACTTGCTCAGCAGTTCAAAGCAGAGTACAAAAAACAGCTTGGTTCTGATTTCCCTTCAGATCCTGTAGAGCAGTTAAAGCTTGCTATTGAAGCTGTATTTAAATCATGGGACAACCCACGTGCAAACGTTTACCGTCGTGACAACGATATCCCATATTCTTGGGGAACCGCTGTTAACGTAATGCCAATGGTATTCGGTAACTTAAATAATCAGTCTGGTACCGGTGTAGCATTTACCCGTGACCCAGCAACCGGTGAGAACAAGCTTATGGGTGAGTTCCTTATCAATGCTCAGGGTGAGGACGTAGTAGCCGGTGTTCGTACTCCAATGCCAATCGCTCAGATGGAGCAGGAGTTCCCAGAAGCATACGCTGAGTTCCTTAAAGTATGTGAGACTCTTGAGAACCACTACCATGACATGCAGGATATGGAGTTTACTGTAGAGAACAAGAAGCTTTACATGCTTCAGTGCCGTAACGGTAAGAGAACAGCTCCAGCTGCATTAAAGATTGCTTGCGATCTTGTAGATGAAGGACATAAGACCGAGGAAGAAGCAGTTCTTATGATTGATCCTCGTAACTTAGATACATTATTACATCCACAGTTTGACGCTGCTGCTCTTAAGGCTGCAACTCCACTTGGAAAGGGTCTTGGAGCATCTCCGGGAGCTGCTTGTGGTAAAGTTGTATTTACAGCTGATGACGCTGTAGAATGGGCTGCAAGAGGAGAGAAGGTTGTTCTTGTTCGTCTTGAGACATCTCCAGAAGATATTACCGGTATGAAAGCTGCTCAGGGTATCTTAACTGTTCGTGGTGGTATGACCTCACATGCTGCAGTAGTTGCTCGTGGTATGGGTACCTGCTGTGTATCTGGATGTGGCGATATCAACATGGATGAAGAGAACAAGAAGTTCACATTAGCTGGACAGACCTTCACTGAGGGATCAGAGATCTCTATCGACGGAACAACCGGTAACATCTACGGAACCTTAATTCCTACTGTAGATGCTCAGATCGCTGGTGAGTTCGGCCGTGTTATGGCTTGGGCTGACAAATATAGAACTCTTAAGGTACGTACCAATGCAGATACTCCAGCAGATGCTAAGAAAGCACGCGAGCTTGGAGCAGAAGGTATCGGACTTTGCCGTACAGAGCATATGTTCTTTGAGGAAGACAGAATTGCTGCATTCCGCGAGATGATTTGCGCTGATACCGTAGAAGAGAGAGAAGCAGCTCTTGAGAAGATTCTTCCATATCAGCAGGGAGATTTCAAGGCTCTTTACGAGGCACTTGAAGGTAACCCAGTTACCATTCGTTTCCTTGATCCACCACTTCACGAGTTCGTTCCTACTGAAGAGGATGATATCAAGAAACTTGCTGATTCTCAGGGCAAATCAGTAGAAGAGATCAAAGCAATCATCGCTTCTCTTCACGAGTTTAACCCAATGATGGGACACAGAGGATGTCGTCTTGCTGTAACTTATCCGGAAATCGCTAAGATGCAGACCAAGGCTGTTATCCGTGCAGCTATCGAAGTTAAGAAAGCTCATCCAGATTGGGCTTTAGAGCCAGAAATCATGATTCCATTAGTATGTGAGATCAAAGAGCTTAAGTATGTTAAAAACGTAGTTGTTGAGACCGCTGACGCTGAAATCGCAGCAGCTGGTGTAGAGCTTAACTACCATGTTGGAACTATGATTGAGATTCCACGTGCAGCTCTTACTGCTGATGAGATTGCAAAAGAAGCTGACTTCTTCTGCTTCGGTACTAACGACCTTACACAGATGACCTTCGGATTCTCTCGTGATGATGCTGGTAAGTTCTTAGATGCTTATTATGACACCAAGATCTTCGAGAATGATCCATTTGCTAAGCTTGATCAGACAGGTGTTGGTAAGTTAATGGATATGGCTATCAAACTTGGTAAGCCGGTAAATCCTAACCTTCACGTTGGTATCTGTGGAGAGCACGGTGGAGATCCTTCATCTGTAGAATTCTGCCACAAGATTGGTCTTGACTATGTGTCATGCTCACCATTCCGTGTGCCAATCGCACGTCTTGCAGCAGCACAGGCAGCTATTGCCAATAAGTAGGCGAATGCAGGTACGCTGATATAAGATTTTCGTCCCACTATCTATAGAAATGTAGGTAGTGGGACTTTTTGTTTTGTAAATTATATTGAGTAGATAATCACAAATAATGTTACAAAAATAAAACTAATTAACCATTAATTCGAAGTCAACTTTCGAAAAGTCGAAAATTGTATTTGAAATAATAAGCAATGGGGCGTATAATCTAACCTAGGACTATTTACGAGGACTTTCGGGTCCTTCACAAAGATGGGTAATCCCCATAAGAGAGGAATTATATGGCTGTATCTTATAACGGATTATGGAAATTATTAATAGACAAGAACATGAAAAAGATGGATCTTGTTGAAAATGAAAATATCGGAATTAGCAGTAGTACACTTGCCAAGATGAGCAGGGGTGAGACTGTGTCCATGAGTGTCTTGGAAAAGATATGCATGGAGTTGGATTGTGATTTCGGAGACATAATTAGCATAGATAAGAGCAAAGGTTGAAAATAATTGTATCAAGTCCATTTTTTGGGACATAGAAAAGGTTACAATTAGATAATAATCAAATTTGGAGGAAGCAATGATTACAGGAACCATTAAGAACAAAATTGATAAGATTTGGAAAGATATCTGGGCATCAGGTTTAACGCAACCTATAACGGTAATTGAGCAAATTACATATCTGATGTTTATCAGATCACTCGATCAAAAAGATATAGATGCTGAGGCAATGGAGAATCTTACAGGTCAAAAGCAAAATAAGATTTTTCCAGAAACTCCAGAAGGACAGAGAATGCGTTGGAGCAAATTCAAAGACA
>JALEPP010000026.1 GCA_022767075.1 Agathobacter sp.
CATGGCACAGTATCCGACCTTTGACTTGAACAATCCAAGGTCTTTGGAAGGACTTTATCCAGCAGAGCAGCTGGAGGCAATGAGTGACGATGATACCATGGATGCCCTGAATAAGCTGTGGCAGAACTTCTCAATTACACATACCTATGAGCCAGGTTCCGTACAGAAGCCTTTTACCGTTGCAGCAGGGCTGGAAACCGGAACAATCAATGATTCCATGACCTTTTACTGTGATGGTGGACAACAGGTGGCAGATCATTATATTGGCTGTGTCAACCGCTCGGGACATGGAGAGGAAACGGTTGCCATGGCGCTATCCGATTCCTGCAATGATTCTTTGATGCAGATGGTGGAGCTCATTGGAAAAGAGAAATTTTTGGAATATCAGGAGGTGTTTGGATTTGGATATAAGACCGGAATTGATCTACCGGGTGAGGCCAATACGTCATCTTTAGTATACAATGTGGATAATATTCAACCAATTGACCTGGCATGTAACTCCTTCGGTCAGAACTATAACTGTACCATGATAGAGATGGCATCTGCTTTTTCTTCCCTGATTAATGGAGGAACCTTGTATCAACCACATTTGGTCAATAAGATTGTGGACAAGGATGGCAATACCATTGAGAATATTGAACCGACTGTTTTAAAGAAGACCATCTCAGAGACAACAAGTGCTCAGATTCGCGGTTATCTGGAACCGATTGTAAAGGATGGGGGTGCAAAATATGCAAAGGTAGACGGTTATTCCATGGGAGGCAAAACTGGTACCGCAGAGACCTATCCTCGTGGAAGTAACAACTATATCGTTTCTTTTATGGGATGCGTTCCTGCCCAAAATCCGGAAATCCTCATATACGTTGTCATTGATAAACCTAACTGGCCAAAGCAGGATCGAAGTATGTTGGCCCAGAACCTGGGACGCGAGATTTTGGAGGAAGTGCTTCCATATCTGAATCTCTATCCGGATGAGGAGCCAACGGGTGCTTTTGCGGATTGGGGAATCACCGGGGAGGACGATATGACGAATCCTACCGGGGAGACCACCGGAAATCCTGTGACACCGGAGGAACCACAAGGGGAGAATCCTACAGGAGAGGCTCCTACAGGTGAGAATCCTACCGGGGAGACACCATCGGCGGAGCCTCCTGCAGAAGAACCACAGTAAAAAGGAATAACCTCTCAGGCGATACATAAGATGTTAGAAAGCTTATATGTTGTCTGTGAGGTTTTTATGTTTCCGGAATCCTACGTGAGAAACTTTGTCTATAACCGCAAAAAACAGCTGGTGACATTTGGAGTGTTTTTTGCAGTTCTCTGTTTTTTGATAGGGCGATTGGTCTTCCTGGTTGTGGTGAAGGGACCACGCTATGAAGCTATGGCCAAGGAACAACAGCAACGAGAACGGGTTGTATATTCCCCGAGAGGGGCAATTGTGGACCGTAATGGTGTGGTGTTGGCGGACAATAAGAGAGTCTATAATATCTCTGTGATACATAATCAGATTACTGACCCGGAAGCGGTTATTCAGATGCTTTCAAAGGAATGTGGCCTGGATGAAGCTTTTGTGAGGAAGCGTGTGGAGAAGGTAAGCTCTATCGAGAAAATCAAATATCATGTGGATGAGGAAGTGGGAAAACGCATTTTATCCTATGGCTATGACGGGGTTAAGGTGGATGGCTGTTACTCCAGAGATTATCCCTATGAAGATCTGGCCTCTAAGGTGCTGGGATTTACCGGTGGAGACAATCAGGGAATCCTGGGACTGGAAGCAAAGTATGATGAAGTGCTGAGAGGAAATCCGGAAGAGCTTTTGACCATGACAGATGCAAGAGGAGTAGAGGTGGAGCAGTATGGGGAAGTCCACACGGACAGTGATGAGGGGAATACCCTGATTACCACATTAGATTACAATATTCAAAGCTACTGTGCCCAGGAAGCCAAAAAGACCATGATTCGTAAGGAAGCCGAGGGGGTTAGCATTCTTGTGATGAATCCCAAAAACGGCGAGATTCTTGCCATGGTGGATGAGCCGGAATACAATCTCAATGATCCCTTTACCTTGACGGAATGGTATCAGGGATATGAGGGCACCCAGGGGTGTAATCTGATGTGGAGAAATGGCTGCGTGTCGGATACTTACGAACCTGGATCGATTTTTAAGATAATTACAAGCTGTGCTGCTTTTGAGGAGGGGGTACTGACCCCGGAGGACCGGTTTTTCTGCCCGGGATATACGGTGGTGGAGGATCGGAGAATTCGATGTCATAAGACCACAGGCCATGGAAGTGAAAGCTATGTGGAAGCCTTGGAAAACAGCTGTAATCCCGCCTTTGTTCAGATTGGATCAAGGGTGGGGGCAGAAAGGTTTTATCACTATTTTGAACAGTTTGGACTATTGGATAAGACGGGAATTGATCTGCCCGGGGAGGCTTCGACCATTATGCATAAGCCGGAAAATATTCATCCGGTGGAGCTTGCAACCATATCCTTTGGGCAGTCCTTTCAGGTGTCCCCCATTGAGATGATGACTGTGATTGCGTCCTTCATAAACGGAGGGAATCGTGTGACACCTCACCTGGCAAAGGGAATTCAAAAACCCGGGGAGCAGGAGTGCTATCAGTATCAATATCCGGTAAAGACCGGGATTTGTTCCTCTGACACCTCAGAAAAAATGCGTACCTTTCTGGAGAAGGTGGTGTCAGAAGGGGGCGGCAATAAGGCGTATATTGAGGGTTATTCCATTGGAGGTAAAACGGCCACTTCCCAGACCCTGCCTCGAAGCGAGCACCAGTATGTATCCAGCTTTGTTGGCTTCGCACCGGCCGCCAATCCGGAAGTGATGGTCCTTGTGATTATCAAAAAGCCTCAGGGAATCTATTATGGAGGAACCATTTGCGCTCCCGTGGCAAGGGAAATATTTGCCAATATACTTCCTTACCTTGGGATTGATAAATAACCCAAAAAGCCGTATACTTATTGAGATAAAATGGAGGTAGCAAAGATGAACCTAAAGGATCAAAGGGTTCTTGTGGTAGGAACAGGAATCAGCGGAATTGCCGCATGTGAATTATTATTAGCAAAAGAAGCACATCCAATTCTTTTTGATGGAAATGAGAATCTGGATGTTTCCAAATTATATGAGAAAGCACCACAGCTAAAAGAAATTCCGTTGGTGCTTGGAACCTTGACCCAGGAGCTGATGGAGGAACTGGATCTGGTGGTACTTAGTCCCGGGGTTCCCACAGACATCCCGATGGTACTTGAATTAAAGGCGAAAAACCTGCCTGTTTGGGGAGAAATCGAGTTGGCATACCAGTGTGGACATGGAAGAATCATTGGAATTACCGGTACCAATGGAAAGACCACCACTACAGCGTTGACCGGTGAGATTTTAAAAAGCTATTATAAGGATGTGCGAGTAGTGGGGAATATTGGTATCCCGTATACCAAGGAGGCCCTTACCATGACGGATGATACGGTTATTGCCGCAGAGATTTCAAGCTTCCAGCTGGAGACCGTAAAGGATTTTGCCCCGGAAGTAACGGGAATTTTAAATATTACCCCGGATCACTTGAATCGACATCACACCATGGAAGCTTATATTGAAGCAAAGGAGTCCATTACAGCTAATCAGACCAAGGATCAGACCTGTGTTCTGAACTATGAGGATTCGGTGCTTCGTGAGTTTGGAATGAATTTAAAGGCCAATGTAGTATTCTTTAGCAGCAAGACAAAGCTTGAGAATGGATATTTCCTTGAGGATGGTGTCATTAAAAAGGCCACAGACGGTGAAGTTCAAAGCCTTGTGGATGTGGAGGAATTACAGCTTCTTGGTAATCACAATTACGAAAATGTGATGGCCGCCATGGCTATGACAGAGGCCTTTGGCGTTCCAATGGACCATATCATCGATACGGCAAAGAGATTTACAGCGGTAGAGCATCGCATCGAATACGTCTGTGACAGGAACGGGGTCAAGTACTATAATGATTCCAAGGGAACCAATCCGGATGCTGCTATTCAGGGAATTAGGGCCATGAACCGTAAGACTTACCTAATCGGTGGCGGATACGACAAACAGTCGGAGTATGATGAGTGGATAGAAGCCTTCGATGGAAAAGTCAGAAAGCTGGTGCTTATTGGACAGACCAGAGAGAAAATTGCGCAGTGTGCAAAGAAGCACGGATTTATGGATGTAGTGCTTAAGGATTCACTGGAGGAAGCAATCGACTATTGCTACGAACATGCCAAAGAGGGTGAAGCTGTTCTTTTGTCCCCTGCCTGTGCCAGCTGGGGAATGTTTCCAAATTATGAAGAGCGAGGACGCATCTTCAAAGAATATGTGCGCAATCTGAAAGGATAATCATGGCTAAAGGAAAGACCGGGAAAAAAGAAAAAAAGATCAGATATTTTGATTATAATTTGCTGTTTTTGCTTATCTTTCTTATTTGTTTTGGATTGGTAATGCTCTATAGTGCCAGCTCTTATTCTGCGTCCATCAACTTTTCCAATTCAGCATATTATGTGAAGAAACAGATTATTTTTTATGGGATTGGAACGGTGGTAATGATTGTAATGGCGTCGATTCCCTACACCTTCTGGAAGCGTTGGGCGACAATTATCTATGCCGTCGCTATCGCTTTGTGTGTGGTTATCTTAATCCCCGGAGTGGGACGCTCTTCCCATGGTCAGTCCAGGTGGATTCAGGTGGGTCCCATAGGCTTCCAGCCTTCGGAGGCAGCAAAAATTGCGGTTATTATTTTCCTTGCAATGATGTTTGAGAGAACCTATTCCAAAATGGGAGATTTTCGAACCCTGATTAAGCTGTTTTTGCTTGTTTTGCCGGTGGTTGGACCGATTGCCTGGAACAACCTAAGTACTGCGGTTATTATCATGGGAATTGCTTTTTGCATGGCGTTTGTGGCCAGTCCCAAATATTCCCATTTTGCAGTAGTGCTATTGGCAGGAGTGGCATTCATTCTATTGTTTATTTTTGGAGCTTCTTACCGTGGAGACCGTGTCAATGCATGGCTACATCCGGAGACCGCAGGGGACGATGGCTTTCAGACACTTCAAGGTCTATATGCAATTGGATCCGGTGGACTTTTTGGAAAAGGTCTGGGAGAGAGCATGCAGAAGTTTATTGTGCCGGAAGCACAGAATGATATGATTTTTTCTATTATCTGTGAGGAGCTTGGTCTGTTTGGCGGTGTGTGTATCATTGTTCTCTACGGGCTTTTTCTCTGGAGGATGCTGGTAATCTGTAACAATGCCAATGACTTATTTGGAGCTTTGCTGGTGACAGGGGTGATGTCACACATTGCAATCCAGGTAATACTGAACATTGCCGTAGTGACCAACACCATTCCCAATACGGGTGTAACCCTGCCGTTTTTCAGCTATGGTGGGTCCTCCGTCATGTTTCTGATGCTTGAAATGGGACTAGTGATAAGTGTGTCCAGAGGAATTGTGCTGGACGAGATAAAGTAGGAGATTGTTGTAGAGTATGATTAAGGAGAAACGTAGGAAAAAGAAACGTCGTATGCTGGCGCTCAAAATAGTGTTTGGGGTACTTGTGACACTGGTGTTGGCTTTTTTAGTGGTTTTCTATGTTTTTCGAGTGGAGGATGTAGAGGTAAAAGGAAATGTTCTCTATGATAAGCCAACCATCGAATCAGTGGTACTAAACGATGAGTATTCCTGGAACTCTTTGTATGTGTTCTTGAAATATAAGCTTGTGGATACCAAGGATGTTCCGTTTATTGATACCATGGAGGTGTCTTTAAAAAACCCTACAACCTTGCAAATCCAGGTGTATGAAAAAGGTATGGTGGGTTACCTGTATCTGCCTTCCCTGGGGCAGAATGTGTATTTTGACAAGGATGGAATCGTAGTAGAAATCTCGGACCGGGTAATCCCGGAGGTTCCTTTCATAAGTGGAATCACCTTCCAGGAGGTGGAGCTGTACAAGAAGCTGCCCATGGAGAGCAATGAGCTAAGAAGTCTTTTGTCCCTGACACAGGCATTGAAGAAATATGGCATTTTGCCTACAGAGATTAGTTACGGTGTGGAAAATGCTCCGGGGCTAATCTATGGAGGAGTAACGGTTTTGATGGGAGATTTGACACTTCAGACTCCAAAATTGGAACGGGTGGTACAAATCCTTCCAAGTCTCGCAGAACAGGCGGGAACCCTTCATATGGAAAATTGGACGGAAGAAACCACAGATATTGTGTTTGACAGGGCGCAGTAATTGAAAAAAAACACAATTTCCTGTTGATTATTCACATGAAAAATTATATTATATCTTATATGATTATGACTTAATGTAAGTTTTGATAAACAGTGCTTTTGGAGCATAAATATATTTGGGAGATGAGGAGGAAGAACCTTGCTGGAGATTAGAACAACAGAGGCAGATGCTAGCGCTAAGATTATTGTGATTGGTGTAGGTGGTGCTGGTAACAATGCCGTTAATCGTATGATTGATGAGAATATTGGTGGAGTAGAGTTTATCGGTGTGAATACAGATAAACAGGCATTGCAGCTTTGCAAAGCTCCACAGCTGATTCAGATTGGAGAGAAGCTTACCAAGGGACTTGGAGCAGGAGCCCAGCCTGAGGTTGGTGAGAAAGCGGCAGAGGAGAGCTCAGAGGAGATTTCCGCTGCATTGAAGGGCGCTGACATGGTATTTGTCACCTGTGGTATGGGTGGCGGTACCGGTACCGGTGCAGCACCGGTTGTTGCAAAGCTTGCGAAGGATATGGGAATCCTTACAGTTGGAGTTGTAACCAAGCCTTTCAAATTCGAAGCAAGACAGAGAATGACCAATGCCATCGGTGGTATTGATCGTCTCAAAGAATGTGTAGACACCTTAATCGTGATTCCAAACGATAAGTTATTGGAGATTGTTGATCGTAGAACTACAATGCCGGAGGCTTTGAAAAAGGCAGATGAGGTTCTTCAGCAGGCAGTACAGGGAATCACAGATTTGATTAATCTTCCGGCTCTTATCAACCTTGACTTTGCGGATGTTCAGACCGTTATGAAGGACAAGGGTATGGCTCATATCGGTATTGGTACTGCGAAGGGCGATGATAAGGCTATGGAGGCTGTTAAGATTGCAGTTGCTTCTCCATTGCTCGAGACTACGATCAATGGTGCGACCCATGTAATCATCAACGTATCCGGAGATATCTCCCTTATGGATGCCAACGATGCTTCTGATTACGTTCGTTCCTTAACCGGTGATGATACCAACATTATCTTTGGTGCCAAGTATGACGAAAGCATGGAGGATGAGGTTACCATCACTGTGATTGCTACCGGATTAGAGGAGAATAAGCTTAGTGGAAATGGTATGGCAAGCCAGATGCGTTATCAGTCCTTAGGGGCTACCGCCAGTCGTCAGATGAATGACATGAGTGCCGCAAGACCTACCACTGCTGCTGGATTACATACCAGCCAGACTCCGGTAAGACCTACAGCATCTGTTACGACTCCTACCTCTTTCTCCGGAATCCAGAAGCCACAAAAGCCGGAGGCAAGTGTAAAACCGGTAGAGATTACCATTCCGGACTTTTTAAAGAACTCAAAAAGATAATAGAATCTCAAATCATAAAAAAGATGTTTCCCGAGGGAGACATCTTTTTTGAATGATTCGTTTCTTTAATCTTATAAATATTCTATCACCAACTGTCGGTTCAGGTGATCCACCAGGTGAAGCTTCAGCCTTTGCACATCAATTGGTTTTCCTGAGATTTTTCCAACTGCTGATACCGTGACGGCAGAGGCATCACATCTGACGGTAAACCGGATTACCTCATGATTCTCTTCCGTGAGCCAGTCTACTCCATTATCATCCAGATATTCCCAGGTAAAGCATCCTTCGTCCAGTGGATAGAGAGTAAAATCAATAGCAGCGGCATTTCTTCTTCCCGTGTCTAAAGTTTCTTTGCTCCATGCCCATGGAAGGATGGAACCGCCCTTAATGAAATATACCGGAAGCTCCTCTGGGGTGCAGGAAAGGGTGGCCTTGGTATTCCCTTCGTAATAATTCCACTGAAGCAAATCCCTGTCATCCGGCCCATACCAGCCACCATTGTTCGGTGGAAGCTTTGCGCTGACAGCTGTGGCCCCCTGATCAAAGATGGGACAGGAGAGGATGGCATCTCCACAGTAGAACTGATCCGAGTCAATCTCCCAGTGAGGGTGCTTCAAAAAGAGGGGATAGATGATAGGATCCCCGGTATTGATGCTTCGGAACATTTCGTTATAGAGATATGGAACTAAGGAATCTCTCAAAGCAAAGAGCTTCTTTACGCAATCCATTTTTTCCGGATAGAGCCACGGCATTGTGGAGCTTCCATCGGGATTCCAGGAGTGGAGCACGAAGCGGGGAGTAAAAATGCCATATTGGATCCAACGAAGGAACAGCTCCACGTCGGGACATGGTCCGGCAAATCCGCCGATATCCTGACCGAAATTATAGAAACCGGAAAGGGACATAGTCATTGCCATGTGGTGATTACCACGAAATTCTGGGAAACTGGTGTTGTTATCGCCGGTCCAGGTGGAGGCAATGCGACCGAGTCCGCCGATACCACAGCGGGAGACAGACATGGTTCGGATATCCGTATCCTGGGCCTCGAGGCTTGCCATTGTCATAAGGAAGGAGAAGAGTGGACGGATGAGATGAGCCGGTATCTCCCTGCCCCAGCCGTGAGCCATAACCTCCTTATCCAAAATGTCGTATTCGTTATTATCGTTCCAGATATTCTTATAGCCCTTATCTACAAGCTGTTCTTTGACACAATCCCTCCAGAAATCGTAGGCCTTGGGATTGGTAAAGTCCAGGTAGCTTCCGTAATCATCCCAGAAAGGGAAAATCGCTGGCGTTCCATCTGCGTAATGGAGAAACCAGCCCTTGGAGGCAATCTGTTGGTACAATGGATGATTTACCAGAAATGCAGGCTTTACATTGGGGATAAACGCAACCTTATGCTCGGAAAAGTACCGGGCTAAGTCCTCCGGAGATGGAATCTTGTCCGTATTCCAATGGAAGACATAGCGCTTATTACCAATCTGAGTGTACCCACTGGAAAGGTAAAAGCCCCCGGGATGAAGCTCATGCATTTCACAAAGGTCAATAAATCCCCTCAGTCTTGCATCGGCATCACTGGCATCGGTATAACTCATGGTGCTTCCGCAGTAGGAAAAGGACAATTTTGGTGGGAATACCAAAGGCCCACACAACTTAGAAAAACGGTTTACAATCTCCGGGACATTACCGAAAATCAGATAGAATACAAGGTTCTCCTCCTCACAGCGGAAATACTTGTACGGGGCATAATAGTTGTTGATTTCACAACCAAAGTTCATTTCCCCATTGCTGTAAGTATCATAGTAGATTCCGTAGCTTCCCACAGAGTTCTCACAGATATAAAAAGGAAGCTGTTTGTATAGAGGGTCAGAACTACCTGAATCAAAGCCCATGGCATCACTGGCAGCAATTGTGAAGCGACGTTTGTTTTTATCTATGGAGCCGGTTTTATCCCCTAGGCCAAAGATATGTTCATGAGGTTCTCTGGTAATGTAGTGACAGCTGCCATCTCCCAGCTCATGGTCAAAGTTGTAGGAGATATAGTCTCTGTCGTGGTAGAGAATTCCATATTCATTTTCCACCTGCATTTTAAAATTGAATAGGTCGATGGAGATTTTGTGACCATCCAGAAGGATGGATACAGAATCTTCATCCTCTGTGATTTGAGGAGTTTTCATCACAAAACCTTCTGTACTTAGCTTGTCCCTTCCTTCCCTAGGAAAAGAGGCAAGCCCTTCTCCAGGGCCAGGATCGGTATCCAGTCTTGGGCGGATAGTGTAGGTTGGAACCACAGGCTCCTGGTCTCTTAAAATCGCAACACGTAGCATATGCTCCATAAAATCCAGCCTTACGGTGGAGCTGTCTGCATGGTAGGTGCGTGAGGTATCTGTCTTTTCTTTTAATACAAATTGGTGCTTGAATTTCATTATTTCGGGTCTCCTATTTTCAGCCAGTTTCTGGTTAGTGTGAAAAAGCTTGGTCGAATGTGCTTCCAGCTTTTGATATCCCTTGTTATATGGAGGGCTTTTCCCTGGTTGCTCCAATCTGGAAGAGATGTATTCTTAGGCAGATTGGGATTGCCGGTGGTAGCAAAATTGACTACATAATCCAGCATTCTGTGGGATACCTCTTGATCGGTGCGGTCGTAAGGCCGGTGACTGGCACTTAAGGTTCCGAACAGATACCGGATATCCGCAGAGTGGAAGGCCTTGTTGCCGTCTCCAGGAGCGTCGATATCGAAATAGTACAGGTAGGCCCCATTTTCTTTTGAAAAGCGATTGGAAATGTGAGCAAGAATCGGCGCATACATATCGTTGTTGGTATATCCAACCATATAGTCCACAGGCAGTGGGTGTTGGATGAGGTTGGAAACGGTATCTGTGAGATAGTAGCCATCGATTACGGGCATGGTGTTGTAGGTGTTATCCTTGCGTCGGGATCTAACCTTCTCCCAGGCTTCAAAGAGCTTTTCTACATCTAAGACCTTGAATTCTTCAAAGGATTTGCAGCCCGCAGTTGCCATGACATCCATCCAGTATTCATGGGTGTTTTGGGCGGGACGTGGCTGTGCAAAGCTTGGAAATGCTCCGGCTCCGGACATCATGATGGCATGACGAAACAGCCCCTTCCATTTTTCGGAAAGACACATAAGCTGAATGGAGATAGCACCGGCACTTTGTCCCATGACGGTGATATTGTCAGGATCTTCGCCAAAATCTGCAATGTGGGTTTTAACCCAGGTAAGGGCGAGAAACTGGTCATCGACTCCAAAGTTA
This sequence comes from Agathobacter sp., assembly GCA_022767075.1. Taxonomy (GTDB): domain Bacteria; phylum Bacillota; class Clostridia; order Lachnospirales; family Lachnospiraceae; genus Roseburia. The sequence goes on from JALEPP010000026.1 coordinate 10,885, forward strand.
CCCTCTCGACCATATTCTTTTTTCAGACTTTCGTGGGTGAAGTAACCAAGGGGTCCAACACGATATTGAATACTGACAAATACAAGGCCTCTTTTGGCATATTCGTCACCCTGAATGGCACTGTCGTAGCAGGAACCGGAATTGAAGCCACCACCGTGAATAAAGACGATGACGGGACAATTGGTCTGATTCTTTGGGGTAAAGAGGTTGAGATTAAGACTGTCCTCCTGATAGGTAAAATCAATTCCCTGACGGAATTCGTTGTAGTAGAAGCGCCGCTCCGGAATGTCCAGGTGATCCTGGAAGGTTCGGTATTGCGTCACCGCGGGACCAAAGCTTGTGGCATCCAGTGGTTCTTCCCATCGATCAATGGTTTTTCCATATTCGAATCTTCCGGCAGTGGCAAAAGGTATCCCAAGAAAAGAATGGTAGGTGCCATGATCAAGCCCTTTGATTAGGCCCAGTTTCGTTGTGAGTGTTGTATATTCAGACATGTAGATACTCCCCCTGAATTTTCGTTTTCTAACAATTCTGTATATTGTCATTTTATCATGTTTTTGCCCAAAAATACTATGGTTTTTTCCTGAAAAATCGTGTAGAATAACAATTAGTTAAGGGGTTTAACAAATTGTTGTGGGAAAACCACAATAGGGGAGGTATTTACAATGAGCGAAAAGCAAGCAACTCATGGCATTACGACCAAGGAGAAAATGGCCTATGCCTGCGGTGATTTTGGTGGGGTATTGACGTTCTCACTGATTTCATCCTATCTGACACTTTTTTACACCAACTGTCTTCATATTCCGTTAGCACAGATTACCATTCTGATGCTGGTTGCAAGAATATGGGACGCAATCAATGACCCGATCTGGGGAGGTTTTATCGATTCCCGCAAACCAACCAGGCACGGAAGGTTCCGCCCATATGTATTTTGGGCATCGTTTCCACTGGCTGTGGCAGCAGTGCTGATGTTTGTGAAGATTCCGGGGTTCACCACCAATCAATATCTGATTTATGCCTACATTACCTATATTTTTTATGGAATGATGTATACGGGTGTGAATATTCCTTACGGATCACTGGCATCTGTTATAACCGATGATCCAATGGAGCGTTCCTCTCTTTCTGTATGGCGTTCGGTAGGTGCCGGATTTGGAAACATTCCGTCTATGGTACTGTTCCCACTCCTTGTGTATTCGACGGTACTCAATGATGACGGTACGACGACCAAGGTTTTGGACCCAACAAAGCTCGGATTTGCAGTTCTTTGTATCGCAGTGGTATCGGTAGGTATCTACGGACTTCATTTTAAGGGAACAAAGGAACGTGTAGTGGTTCCGCCAAAGCAAAAGCAGGAAGGCAGGATGCATGTGTTCCGTACCGTAGGGGATCTACTTAAGAATTCTCCATTCGTATTCTTAAGTCTTGCATCCATGCTACTGATTGCATTCCAGATGTACACACAGACTACATACAACTATTTATTCCTTAACTTCTTCCAGAAACCTGGATTATACAGTATTGTAACCGTTGCAACCTATCTTCCGATGGCGGCATTTTTACCTTTTATTGGCAAACTGGTTCGAAAGTTTGGCAAAAAAGAGCTCTGTGCATTTGGTATGCTGTTTGCGGCAATCATCAACTTTATCATGTATGCACTGAAATATACACCGGTGGTAACCAATCCTACCGTATTTATGATTCTTCTGCTCCTTTCCGGTGCAGGACAGACCTTCTTAATTCTTGAGGTATGGGCACTGGTTACAGACGTAATTGATTATCACGAGTATAAGACAGGTAGACGTGAGGAAGGCACAAGCTATGCGGTGTTTTCCTTTACCAGAAAGCTTGGCCAGACTCTTGCAGGGGTAGGTGTGCCTGTTCTTCTTGCAGCAATTGGATACAATGTTGATGCAACCACACAGACAGCAGATGTAGTTACCAGACTTTATGATATGGCTACCTTAGTACCTGCCATAACGCTTGTGATTATGTTCCTGCTTCTTCAGTTCGGATATAAGCTTTCGAAAAATAAGCTTCCTGAGATTTATAAGGAGCTTGAAGTTCGAAGAGCACAGGAATAAGAGAAATAGAAGAGAGCTTAGAGGCGTTCGCAAAATGCGGACGCCTTTTCTTTGTTATCGTCGAAATCTCTCATATTTTTCAAAGAAGAAAATCTACAATGATAGATAGCCCGGTATCCCCATTATATGGCAAGAACAACACCGGGAAAATAGAACTTGGACCAAAGGGTAGGGTAGGAGGTGATGAATATCTATGTAATATATGGTGATATATTCCTTCTGCAAAATTCCTTGGTGACACTTTTGATATTGCTGGCGCTTATCTGGACTCAGAATAGTCGAAAAAAGCTCTGGTTCCTTCGAGCCGTTGTGGTTTCCCTGGTAATGAGTGTGCTTGAGCTGGTAGGCTTTACGGTGTTCTACCAGTACCAGATTACGAGAGCGTCTACGATTTTCATTATGTTTCCCATTGCAGTGGATGTGGTATTTCCAAGGAAGGGATGGAAAGCATATATGAAAAATCTTCTACTTGGGTACATCCTTACGTTTTTTCTGGAGGGTGGATATCGGTGGCTTTTGACAGAGTGGAGGTATTTGGGGAAAAAGAATATGACGAACCTGATACCCTGGGTGGGGCTTTTTATTGTGGGAGGGGGACTTATGGTTCTTTTTCTTCGAATATGGAATGGAAAAAGCAGGCAGAGTCAGTTACAGCTTGTGAAACTATCAGACGGGGAGAGAACACTCACAATCTACGGATACTATGATAGTGGAAATGTACTTACAGAGCCGATAGGTCATAGACCGGTGCATATCATCTCTGACGAAATTGCAGGTCAGCTTCAGCTTGAAAGCAGTGAAGGAAGAGAGGTGACTTATCACAGCTTGGCGGGAAGCGGAAGGATGAAGGTGTATGAGATTACAGGAAACGGAGAAAAAATTATGGTGGGAGTGACTACTCCATTTTGGAATACCAGAGAATATCAGATGATTATCAATCGGGAGGGTTTATAAATTGGAATTAAGTAAAAGATTGCATCATGGCTGGCAAACAAAGATAAAACATATTTTCTTGTGGATGATTGGAAAAAAGCAAGAAGAAGGAGTCTATTACATAGGTGGAAGTGAGATTCTTCCGGCTCCCTTAGAGGAAAGGGAGGAAAAGGCATGTATCCGGGCTCTTGGAACCACGGAGGAAGGGGAAGCAAGAGAGAAACTGATATCTCATAACCTTCGACTGGTGGTGTATCTGGCAAAGAAATTTGAAAATACTGGCGTAGGGGTTGAGGATTTAATATCCATTGGAACCATCGGCCTAATCAAAGGAATCAACACCTTTAATCAGGAAAAACAAATCAAGCTTGCCACCTATGCCAGCAGATGCATTGAAAATGAGATTCTTATGTACCTTAGGAGAAACAGCAAGATTCGCTATGAGGTTTCCTTCGATGAACCCTTGAATGTGGATTGGGATGGAAATGAGCTGTTGCTTTCGGATATCCTTGGGACAGAGGAGGACTTGATCTATCGGGATTTGGAAAATGAGCTGGATAAGAAATTATTACATAGAGCATTGAATACCTTGGGAGAAAGAGAGCGAGAGATTATCGAGATGCGCTATGGAATTGGGAAAAAATATCACAAGGAATTGACCCAAAAGGAGGTGGCGGATGCCCTTGGAATTTCCCAGTCCTATATTTCAAGATTGGAAAAGAAAATCATGAAAACCCTACGACTGGAAATTCAAAAACAGCAGTAGCATTTTTGTAAAATGTGATAAAATAGAAATAGGTTATCAGAGTAACATGCTCTGACAGAAGAATGGCGAAAAACAGAAGGATAAATGTATGGAGGGGCTTTTATGGAATTACAATTTATAGGTGCAGATCATGAGGTTACTGGCAGCTGTCATTACTTGCGATATGGAGACAAACATATATTAGTAGATTGCGGTATGGAGCAGGGTGCTGACTTGTATGTGAATCAGGAGATACCTGTGGAGTCTGCGCGGATTGATTACGTATTTATCACACATGCACATATTGACCATTCAGGACTTCTGCCATTGCTTTACAATCACGGATTTAGAGGAGAGGTATTCTGCACGAAGGCCACGGAAGAACTATGTCAGATTATGTTAAAGGACTCTGCACATATTCAGGAGTTTGAAGCTGAGTGGAGAAATAGAAAGAATCGTCGCGCAGGTAAGCCGGAAATTACGCCAATGTACAGCTTAGAGGATGCAGCCGGAGTAATGGAGCATTTTTGCGCCGTGGATTATGACAGCAAGGTAGAAATATGTGAAGGACTTAAAGTACGGTTTGAGGACGCCGGCCATCTTTTAGGTTCTGCTTCCATTGAGATGTGGGTCACAGAAGGGGAAGAGACCAGAAAACTGATTTTTTCCGGAGATATCGGTAATGTCAATCGCCCATTGATTAAAAATCCTACCTATCTGAAGGAGGCGGATTATGTGATTATGGAATCCACCTACGGGGATCGCAATCATGACGCTCCGGTGGATTATGCCGTGGAGCTGGCAAAGGTGATGAATGCTACCTTTACAAGAGGGGGCAACCTGGTAATTCCGGCATTTTCTGTAGGCAGAACTCAGGAAATGCTCTACTTTATGAGAAGAATCAAGACGGAAGGGCTCTTGCCGGAGTATCCGAATTTTGATGTGTATATTGATAGTCCGCTGGCTGTGGAGGCTACCAATGTATTTCATAAAAATGTATCAGAATGCTTTGATGAGGAAGCAAGGGAATTGATTAACCAGGGAATCAATCCCATTCAGTTCCCGGGGCTTCACGTGGCAGTGTCCAGTGATGAGTCCAAAAATATCAATTTTATCAATAAACCAAAGGTGATAATATCAGCTTCAGGAATGTGCGAGGCAGGACGTATTCGCCATCATTTGAAGCACAATCTGTGGCGCAGTGATTCCACCATTCTGTTTGTGGGCTTCCAATGTCCGGGCACCTTGGGACACGCACTTCTTGAAGGAGTGAAATCCGTAAAACTCTTCGGGGAGGAAGTGGAAGTAAAAGCCATGATTTGCAATTTGCCGGGGGTCAGCGGACACGCAGATAAAGAGCATCTCACAGAATGGTTAAAGGCCATCACCCCAGCTCCACAGAAGGTCTTCGTGGTTCACGGAGATGATGCCACAGTAGATGGGTTTGTGCAGCATTTGAAGGATACACTAGGGGTAGATGCCTATGGCCCTTATTCCGGGGATACCTTTGATCTGATTACCGGAAAGCAGACTGCCAAGGGGGACAGAGAAAAGGTACAGAAGAAGCAATATCAGACCTCAGCAAAGAACTCTGTTTATGATCGCCTTGTGGCAGCAGGTCAGAGACTTCTTGTAGTGATTAAAAAGTGTCAGGGTATGGCGAACAAGGATCAGGCAAAATTTGCAGATCAGATTAATGCACTCTGCGATAAGTGGGAGAGATAAATCGTTCAAAATGTAGAAGGCACCTGCCCCGTGAACTCACGGGTTCAGGTGTTTTTGCATGGTTTTTAGGGCCCCCTTTTCCAGACGGGAAATCTGTGCCTGGGAGATTTGGATTTCCTCAGCCACTTCTACCTGAGTTTTTCCTTCGAAGAAGCGCATGCGGATGATGGCCATGTCCCTCTCCGGAAGTGAGGACATGGCTTCCTCTACGGTAAGATTGGTAATCCAGTTGTCTTCCTTGCATTTTTTGTCAGAAATCTGATCCATGACATAGAGGGTGTCTCCGCTGTCTGTGTAGATGGGATCAAAGAGACTCATAGGAGTTTGAATGGCATCTAGGGCATAGACAATATCTTCCTCAGGGACCTCACAGGCTGTGGCAATTTCAGAGAGAGTTGGTTCGCGACCCAGAGAACGATTTAACAGCTCCTTTGTATGGAGAGCTTTATAGGCGATGTCTCTTAAGGAGCGGGGAATGCGGTAAGCACTGTTATCCCTTAGGTAACGTCGGATTTCTCCGATAATCATTGGAACTGCATAAGTGGAGAATTTGACTCCCAGAGTTGGATCGAAATTGTCCACAGATTTCATAAGACCAATGCATCCAATCTGAAACAAATCATCCATGTTTTCATTTTGTCCCATAAAGCGTCTTACAATTGAGAGAACCAGACGCAGATTCCCTGTGATATATGTTTCTCTTGCTTTTTTATCTCCCGCCTTGATTTTATCCCAGAGTGTTTCTTTTTCTGCTTCTGAAAGTATTGGCAGGGTGGCTGTGTTTACCCCGCAGATTTCGACCTTACAATTGGACATAGTTCTTTCTCCTCCTGAAAATAGGGTGTCCAATTTATAAATAGTTATTCTCGTTTTTGGATGGTGTGTGGGATTTGGTAATGCAGGGAAATCTTGACGGAGTTAGTGATAATGTGATATATTCGATTGGTTAAAAAGTCAGTTCGAGACCTTCCTGACTCAAAACAAAACTAAAGGAGAAATTGAATATGAGAAACAAAAATGTAGTGTTTATCACTCAGGCTGCGATGATTGCAGCAATTTACTATGTACTTACCTGGGTAAGTGCAAGCTTTAATCTTGCAAGCGGTAGTGTACAGATGCGTCTTTCTGAGGCATTATGTATCCTTCCATTTTTTACCCCTGCGGCAATTCCGGGTCTTACCATTGGATGCTTGATTGCAAACCTCACTACAGGATGTGTCATCTGGGATGTAATCTTTGGTAGTCTTGCAACCTTAATCGGAGCAATGGGAACCTACCTGCTTCGTAAGCATGAATTTTTATGCACACTTCCACCGGTCATTGCAAACATGCTGATTGTGCCGGCGGTCTTGATTTTTGCATACAAAATCCCGGAGGTTATTTATGCAGGAGTGAATGTTACCTATCTTTTCACTGCCGTTACGGTAGGGATTGGAGAAGTGATTACGATTTGTGTGATTGGAAGTATTTTATTAAAGATATTAAAGCGCTATCGAAGCGTTTTGTTCCCGATTGCCCAGAAATAGAGGGGATTAATCAGAGCATATAAATAAGAATGAACCATTAAAGAGGAGGCTAACGATGAATAAATTGATGGATTTAATCTCGGAGGAGGTAACCAAGGTCTTTGTACAGGAGGGTTATGATCCTAAGTACGGTAAAGTTACTGTCTCTAATCGTCCGGACCTGTGTGAGTTCCAGTGTAATGGGGCAATGGCAGCGGCAAAGGAATACAAATGTGCACCTTTCATGATTTCCGATAAAATTGCAGAAGGATTAAAGGACAATGAGATGTTTTCCTCAGTAGAATCTGTAAAACCGGGATTCTTGAATATCATCGTTTCTCCGGAATTCTTAGCGGGCTTCGTTTCTGATATGGCAAAGGATGAGCGTTTCGGCTGTGAAAAAGTGGAAAATCCAAAGACTATCATTGTAGACTACGGCGGACCAAACGTAGCAAAGCCTCTCCATGTAGGACATCTTCGTTCTGCCGTTATCGGTGAGAGCGTAAAACGTATGAACCGTTACATGGGTCACAATGTCATTGGAGACGTGCATCTTGGAGACTGGGGTCTTCAGATGGGTCTGATTATTACAGAGCTAAGGGAACGCAAGCCTGAGCTTGTATATTTCGATGAGAATTACGAGGGCGAGTATCCGACAGAAGCTCCTTTTACCATCTCAGAGCTAGAGGATATCTATCCTACTGCAAGCAAGAAGTCAAAAGAGGATGAAGCATTCCGTCAGGAGGCATTAAAGGCAACCAACGAGCTTCAGGGTGGAAGAAGAGGCTATCGTGCCGTTTTGGAACACATCATGAATGTATCTGTTGCGGACTTAAAGAGAAACTACGAGAACTTAAATGTGGAGTTCGACCTATGGAAGGGCGAGTCAGATGCTCAGCCATATGTTCCGGCAATGGTTCAGAAGATGAAAGAGGAAGGATTTGCATATCTGAGCGATGGAGCTCTTGTGGTAGATGTCAGTGAGGAGAGTGATACCAAGGAGATTCCTCCATGTATCATCCTAAAATCAGACGGGGCATCTCTTTACAGCACCACGGACCTTGCAACACTTGTGATGCGAGAGGAAGAGAATCATCCGGACCAGGTAATCTACCTTGCGGATGCGCGTCAGAGCATGCATTTTACCCAGGTATTCCGTTGCGCAAAAAAGACAGGTATTGTTCCGGAAGATATGGAGCTTCTTCATATTGGATTTGGTACCATGAATGGAAAAGATGGCAAGCCATTTAAGACCAGAGATGGTGGAGTCATGAGACTTGAAACCCTGATTTCTGATATCAACCAGAAGATGCTGGAAAAGATTCTTGAGAATCAGAAGGAAAAAGAGAACCTGGAGATGTCTCAGGAAGAGTGTGAGAATACTGCAAAGATGATTGCTCTTGCAGCACTTAAATATGGAGATCTTTCTAATCAGGCAAGCAAGGATTATGTGTTTGACCTTGAGAGATTTATTTCCTTTGAAGGAAACACAGGACCATATATCCTCTACACCATCGTGCGTATGAAATCAATTCTTGCAAAATATGAGGCCACCGGGAAATCACTTGCGGACGCTAAGGCAGCAGTTCTTGCATCGGAATCCGATAGTCAGAAGGAGTTAATGCTTTCTCTTGCTAAATTCAACGGGGTGATGGAAGGGGCTGTGGCAGAACAGGCTCCACACAAAATTTGTGCATATATCTATGAGCTTGCCAACGCATTTAACGGCTTCTATCATGGGACTAAGATCCTGTCAGAAGAAGATGACAGACAACAGAAATCCTACATTGCACTTTTGCTTTTAACAAAAGGTATCTTAGAGACCTGTATTGATGTACTTGGATTCTCTGCTCCGGAAAAAATGTAATAATTTCATAGACAAGTCATATATTAGGACATAGGCATTTTGCCTATGTCCTTTTTATTAAGAAGAAAGGAGGGACAATGGATACTAAGAGCCAGTGGATTGATTATTTGCCTCGGGCACTGAGAGAGGAAGGTGTCCTAAGGAGTGGAGATGATTTGGAAGAGATAAGATTGCGAGTGGGTCGCCCCATGGAATTATTGTATGACAAGAAAAGCCAGGTTGGGGTAGTGCCGGTAACGGAGGAGATGATTACAGAGCTTTTGAATTATTTGTCCGATTATTCCCTGTATCGATTGGGAGCCTCCCTGAAAAGGGGCTATATTACCATACCGGGAGGTCATCGCATTGGGGTGGTTGGACATATGAATGAGAAAGGAGAAATCTATCAGTTTGGAGGAGTTAATATCCGTCTGGCAGGGAGAAAGGTGTCAGGGGTATCCACACTGGCGCAGCTTCTGGTAGGAAAAAAGCAATGTCATCATACTTTCATTGTGGCACCTCCCGGAGTGGGAAAGACCACATTGTTACGAAATCTTATCAGGGAGCTGTCCGGGACCAAGAAGGTGGTGGTGGTAGACGAAAGAGGAGAAATCGGGGGAAGCTACCATGGGATTCCACAGATTGATCTGGGTCCAAGAACAGATGTGCTTGATAATTGTAAGAAGCCTTTTGGAATCGAAATGGTGCTTCGATCCATGTCTCCGGAGGTGATTGCGGTGGATGAGCTGGGAAATAAAGAGGATTTCGAGGCCATACATAGAGCGATGCAATGCGGTGTCATGATTCTTGGGACAATTCATGGCTCCTCCTGGGAGGAATTTCTACAAAAACCGCACTTTGAAGAGCTGCAAAGAGAGGGGATGATTCAGCGGGTCATCTTTTTGGAGAAAAAAGAAAGCGGGGAGAGAGAATATGCTCTATATGACGATAAACAGGAGCTTTTGCAATGCGGATACTTGGAATCGGTTTGGTAATGTGGGGATGTATCTTAGGAATATTGCGGTGGAGAAAGGGACGACTGGCGGAGCTTTCCTTTTTGAAGGAACAAATAGATTTTGTCATATATGCAAAAGCAAGAATGACCATTGAGATGTGTTCCATAACAGAAATCTTGAGTGGCTTTTGTCAATCAGGGATGCTCCACAGGCATCTGAACAATTTGGCCATGGAATTAGAACAGCACTGCTACCCATCGGGAGAAATCGCATGGAGCTGTTATTGGAAAGGAAAAGAGGCTATTTGTCCTTTTGGAAGCCATGCAGAGACCTGGCAGAAAGTCTCTCTTGGACTTTTTGGAAGGAACCTTGAGGAGAATGAGAGAGTGCTAAGCGCGTGTCAGAGAGAACTGGAGGGAATCTATGAAGAGGAACGAAGAGAATTTCGAAGGAAAGATAAAATCGTCACACCGGTAGCCCTTACGATGGCATTTCTGGTGGTGATTTTACTTTGTTAGGGAAGGAAACGATTACGGAATCGAGTTAGGAGGACGCAGTGGAGATATCCATATTACTGAAAATAACAGCACTTGGAATGGTGGTGACTCTGCTGACAAAGGTGTTGAAGGCATCCGGGAGAGAAGACCACGCCTTTTTGGTAGGACTGTGTGGACTTATGATTGTAATACTTTGGGTGCTTCCCTATCTGGTGGATTTTTTTGCCACGGTGGAAGCACTGATGGAACTATAGGAGCTTATTATGTTACAGATTGCAGGTGTGGCGTTTGCCGTAGTGTTTTTAGGAAGCCTGTTCAAACAGGAGGCAAAGAACGGGTGGCAGATGATATTAGCTCTTGGAGCAACCCTGCTGGTGGCAGGATACAGCCTGGAACGGTTGAAGGAATTATATCTTTTTATGAAGGAGCTGTTTGACATGCTTCCGCTAGATCCTCTGTTCTTTTCTATTCTGGTGAAGCTTCTGGCAGTGACCTATCTTACGGACTTTGCATCCGGCATGTGCAAAGAACAGGGGTACAGTACCCTGGGTACACAGGTAGAGATTTTTGGTAAGGTAACGATATTATTTGTGACCATACCGGCAATTACCTATTTGCTCCAGGTGTTTGCAATTCTTGGAGGAGAGTAAATGGATGAGGAAGCTTTGATACAAAAGGTAATGGATGAGCTGTCTCTTGAAGCCCTTGATCACTATATGGATATTCTTCCGCAAAAGCAGAGCTTTTCGGAGCTTGTTTTTAGGGTGCTGGAGGGGAAAAGTAACCTGGATATTCCGGGGATGCTTTGGAAGAGCTTTACGGATAGCTTATTTCTGGAATGGAACACGGTGGGAAGTATTCTCATTCAGGTAATGCTTGTTGCACTTCTTTTTTCCATACTGGAAAAATGGACGACTTTAGGGGGCTATGGTGGGCAGGTTACGTTTTTCTTATCCTATGGAGGAGTGGTGCTTTTGCTGGTGGAGATTCTAGCCAGAGGAAAAACCATGGTACAGGGGGGAATCAATTGGTGTGTAGGTTACATGGGCTGTATGATTCCTGTGCTTGGGGGAGCGACACTGCTTTCAGGGAAGCCCCTTCGGGCAACGGTGTATCAGGAGCTTACCTACAGCATGGTTTTGTTTGTGGAACAGGTGATGGAGCATTTGTTTTTACCTGCGGTGGACTTATATGTCCTGTTGGTTGTTGGAAATGAACTGTTAGAGGGGCGCTTTTCCTGGATACTGGAGTTTTTGTTCAAGGGAGTATCCCAGGGAGTTAAGCTGTTGTGTGGGGCGGTGTTAAGTCTTCAGACGTTAGAACAGGTGATGGCCGGTGCCAGAGATGTGGCGGCTGGCAATACCGTGGTAAAGGCTCTGGAGGCGATTCCCGGTCTTGGAAATCTGGTAAAGACATCGGGGGAAATGCTGGTGGGCTGTACGATATTGATACGTAATTCCATTGGAATGGCTGGAAGTATATTGCTTGTGGTGTTTTTGCTTACACCGTTGATTCAGATTCTGGCATTGGAGGTTTTGATGAAGGGGCTGGTGGTGGTATTGGAGCCCGTTGCTTTGAAATCCATAACCACAGCGGTGGCGGGATTAGCCAAAGGAATGGAGCTTTATCGAAGATTGCTGGGATGGACCGGAATTTTGTTTTTGGCAGGAATTGCCATGAGCTGCGTATTTGGTATTTCTTAGGGGGGAAGAATGTTTTTAATCGTTAAGGAGCTGGTAGTGGCATGCATACTTATCTCTATGTGCAGTTATCTGGTTCCAAAGGAAAAGGACAGAGGTACCGTAAAAATGCTTCTGTCTATCATGATTGTGCTAATTATTATGAGCCCTGTGATTAGATTATTGCAGGGAAAACAGCAGTTAGGGGATTGTTTTCATGTGGGAGAAACTGAAAAACAGTCTGTCCTTTGGGAAGAAAGGGGACTGGCTGATTCTGGTCTTACTTGGGGTGATGATTTTAGTGGTGATTTTTCCGCAGAAAAGTAGGTCTGTGGAAGGCAGTAGCACCAAAACGAATTCATCCTGGACGAAAAGCTTAACGGGAACGGACGCCATGGAGGAGAAAAATAGTCTGGAGCAGCAATTGGAGGAACTGCTGGAAAAGACTGCGGGAATTTCTAAGGTGAAGGTAATGATTACTTACGATGACAGGGAACAGGTAGAAGGGGTAGTTGTGGTAGCAAAAGAGGGAAATTATCCGGAGGTTCAAAAGGCAATTATTGAGACGGTTCAGGTTCTCTTTGCCATAGAAACCTGTAGGATAAAAGTGCTTCCCATGAAATAGGAATGGGTTGGAATATATGAGAATTTTGTGCATAAGATATGGTAGAAGTGACGGTTGAAGGAGGAAGAACATGAAAAAGCATGTGATACATAAGAACCAGATTATTATCACAAGTCTGGCGATACTAATCGCTGTGGCAGGTTATTTGAGCTATGACGAGCATGCAAGCAGGACCTCTGCAGGGGAGACTGGTTCAGGAGTGCGTTTGGAGAGATCCACAGAGATCGTTTCGCTATACGATGGAACGGAGATGGATTCCACAGAAATGAACCCTGGGGAAAGTGTATTTACCGGTGCCAGTGTTCGCACCGGGGATTATGCGGCTACGGCAAAAATGAATCGTGAGCAGGCCAGGTCTAAGGCGAAGGAGGAGTTAAAAGCTATTCTGGACCGGACAGATCTGTCTAAGGAGGAGAAACAAAGTGCAGCAGATGCGCTGGTGGTACTGACAGAAAATGCAAAAAAAGAGGATGATGCTCAGTTGCTGTTAGAGGCAAAGGGCTTTAAGAATGCGGTGGTAAGCATTACCGGAGATACCTGTGACGTTGTGCTTCCTCAGAGTGATGTGACGGATCAAAAGAGAGCGCAGGTGGAGGATATCGTAAAGCGAAAAACCGGAATGGAAGCGGGAAAAATCATTATTACACCGCTGACAGAATAATTCCATTGGCAAAATAATTCCATTGTCAGAATTACGCCATTGACAGAAATACACCATTGACAGAAATACACCATTGATAGAAATACAATTGAAAAAACAGTGAGACTCGTGTATAATGTGAAACAGTTTTGCGAAAAAGTAAGAGCAGAGAGCACACCTTGTTCTGCGGGAGGATAATAGAGTGAGTGACTTAAGAAAAGAGATTGAAAAGCGTCGTACCTTTGCCATTATTTCCCATCCGGATGCGGGAAAGACTACATTAACAGAAAAATTCCTTTTATACGGAGGAGCGATAAATCTTGCTGGTTCCGTAAAGGGAAAAGCTACTGCAAGGCATGCGGTTTCAGACTGGATGGAAATCGAAAAACAAAGAGGTATTTCGGTTACTTCTTCGGTTTTACAGTTTAATTATGATGGATACTGCATTAACATCTTGGATACACCGGGACATCAGGATTTCTCGGAGGATACCTATCGTACCCTTATGGCGGCAGATTCCGCTGTGATGGTAATCGATGGAAGCAAGGGTGTAGAGGCTCAGACCAGAAAGCTGTTTAAGGTTTGTGTTATGAGACATATTCCGATTTTCACCTTTATTAACAAGATGGATCGTGATGCCAACGATACCTTCGAGCTTCTGGCTGACATTGAAAATGAGCTGGGAATTGAAACCTGCCCTATTAACTGGCCAATTGGATCAGGAAAAGAATTCAAGGGTGTGTACGACCGCAATACCAGAAAGGTCATGACCTTTGCCGATACACAAAAGGGAACAAAGGAAGGCTCTGAGAAGATTATTGATATAGAGGATCCGGCCTTAGTAGAAGAGATTGGAGAGGCCTTCTATGAGCAGCTTACGGATGAAATTGAGCTCCTGGATGGAGCAAGTGCCGAATTTGATATTGAGAAGGTATCAAAGGGAGAACTCTCTCCGGTATTTTTTGGGTCTGCCCTT
>JALEPP010000030.1 GCA_022767075.1 Agathobacter sp.
ATTTTGGACCCTCGTACCGGATATTCCATTGAAAACGATTTGGCTTCTGTAACCATCATCAACCAATGCTCTATGGATGGAGATGCGTTAAGCACCACTTGCTTTTTGCTCGGAAAAGATGCCGCTATGGAGTATATTGAATCATTAGCTGATACCGAAGCGATTTTTATTGATACAAAGAATCAGATCTATACCACCAGTGGTTTACAGGAAGGCACAGATTACCAGCTTCTCCAATAAAAAACCTGCTTTCATTCAAGTACTTGATACTGAATGAAAGCAGGTTTTTTGCTTATAAGAATGATAAGACTTACCATTATTTCTGCACGATATTTACAATTCTTCCAGGTACATAGATTTCTTTTACGATGGTACCGGTAAGCTTATCTGCAATTTCTTCCTTTGCTTTTGCAATCACAACGTCTTTTGCCTCGTCTTTTTCGATCTCAAGCGTTGCTCTTGTCTTACCATTAATCTGTACCGCAATCTCCACAGTGTTGCATACAGTCAATGCTTCCTCATAGGTCGGCCATGGTTCAAATGCGATTGTATCTTGATGTCCCATTTTCTCCCAGATTTCTTCTCCCACATGAGGACAGATTGGAGAAAGCATCTTGATAAGACCCTCTGCATATTCTCTTGGACATGAACCAACCTTGTATACTTCATTGACAAAAATCATCAGCTGACTGATTGCCGTGTTATATCCAAGTGCTTCAAAATCATTGGTAACCTTCTTAACGGTCTGATGATAAACTCTTGTAAGCTTTCCGTCATTCTCTTCTGTAATATTTTCCGGCTCAGTAAAGAAGTTCCATACACGAGTGATAAAACGCTTTGCGCCCTGGACATTGTTGTCATTCCATGGCTTTGAAACCTCAAGAGGTCCCATAAACATCTCATAGAGTCTCAAGGTATCTGCACCGTACTCCTCTACAACATCAGAAGGGTTAACAACATACTCCGGATATCGTTTTCCCATCTTGATTCCGTTGGAACCAAGGATCATACCCTGATGTACAAGCTTCTGGAATGGCTCCTTCACCGGAGATAACCCCTTGTCATAAAGGAATCGATTCCAGATACGTGAATACATCAGGTGTCCAACCGCATGCTCCGGTCCTCCAACATACAAATCAACCGGAAGCCAGTGTTTTAGGAGCTCCTGATTACAGAATTCCTTATCGTTATGAGGATCAATATATCTCATATAATACCATGATGATCCGGCAGAACCCGGCATAGTAGAGGTCTCACGAGTACCCTTTATACCATTTTTGTCGTATTTTTTCCACTCTGTCGCATTCTCAAGGGGAGCTTTTCCGTTATGCCCCTGATAATCATCAAGCTCAGGAAGAATCAGTGGAAGCTCTTCATCCGGAAGGAAATAGATTTCTCCATCCTCTTTGTATACACAAGGAACCGGCTCTCCCCAATATCTCTGACGGGCAAAAATCCATTCACGGAATTTGTAATTGACAGTACGTCTGGCAACTCCCTGGTTCTCAAGCTTGGTGGTAATGGCCTCTTTGGCTTCTTCAACTGTTAAGCCTGTAAACTCTTCGGAGTTGATTAACTTACATCCTTTTCCAAGGTAATCCTGCTTCTCAAATGCATGCTCACTGACATCTCCACCATCAATAACCTGAATCATCTCAATGTCATGAGCCTTGGCATATTCAAAATCGCGCTGGTCGTGTGTCGGAACAGCCATAACTGCACCGGTACCATAGCTTGCAAGGACAAAATCTCCTATGAACATGCGAACCTCTTTGCCATTCACCGGATTGATACATTTAAGGCCCTTTAATTCACAGCCTGATTTTGTCTTGTTGAGCTCGGTACGATCCATATCGCTCTTCTTCACGGTTTCATCAATATACGCCTGAACCTCATCCCTGTTCTCTACACGGTCAAGAAGTCCTTTTACAATCTCTCCGTCCGGAGCAAGAACCATAAAGGTAATGCCATAGATTGTCTCAATACAGGTTGTAAAAATTGAGAACTTTCCACCTCCCACAATATCGAAATCCACCTCAACACCGGTGCTCTTGCCGATCCAGTTACGCTGCATCTCTTTGGTAGATTCCGGCCAGTCAATGGTCTCAAGACCCTCTAAAAGCTTCTCCGCAAAAGCAGGCTGATCGATTACCCACTGTTTCATGTTCTTACGAACTACCGGATATCCTCCACGCTCAGATTTGCCATCGATTACCTCATCATTTGAAAGAACGGTTCCAAGCTCCTCACACCAGTTTACAGGCATATCAATATGTTTTGCATATCCAGCCTCGTAGAGCTGCTTAAAAATCCACTGGGTCCATTTATAAAACTCAGGGTCTGACGTGGCGATCATTTTTGACCAGTCATAATCAAAGCCTAATTCCTTTAGCTGCTTTGAGAAAGTTTTGATATTCTCCTGGGTAAATCCATTGGGATGATTACCGGTGGTAACTGCATACTGCTCAGCCGGAAGACCGAAGGAATCATATCCCATTGGATGTAATACGTTGTATCCCTGCATTCGTTTCATACGAGACATAATATCTGTGGCGGTATAGCCTTCCGGATGTCCTGCATGAAGACCTACTCCCGATGGATATGGAAACATATCAAGTGCATAATATTTTGGTTTGCTAAAATCCCATACATCTGTCTTGAAGGTTTCGTGTTCTTCCCAATATTTTTGCCATTTTTTCTCAATGACTTTATGGTTATATGCTTCTGCCATGTTCTTCTCTCCTTATACGTTCAACATAACCTTTATTTTATCATAGCCCTTTCACTTGTCAACCAAATAAAAAGGGACTGCACTTTGTCTGCAGCCCCAATTGGTTGTATGTAATTGAAAATAAATTAGTTGTTGATGAATTTATCTTCTTCGTTGTTCCAGCTGTAAAGCTTACGAACCTCTTCTCCAACCTTCTCTGATGGATGCTCAGAAGCAAGCTTTCTCATAGCCTGGAAGTGTACCTGACGACCTGCTGGAGACATATCAAGTAAGAACTCTTTCGCAAAGGTTCCATCCTGAATATCTGAAAGGATTTTCTTCATGGTTTTCTTGGTTTCTTCTGTGATAATCTTTGGTCCGGTAATATAGTCACCATATTCAGCAGTGTTTGAGATCGAATATCTCATTCCTGCAAATCCTGATTGGTAAATTAAATCTACAATCAGTTTCATCTCATGGATACATTCAAAATATGCATTTCTCTCATCGTAGCCTGCCTCAACTAAGGTTTCGAAGCCTGCCTGCATCAATGCACATACACCACCACAAAGAACTGCCTGCTCACCGAAGAGGTCTGTCTCTGTCTCAGTTCTGAAGGTAGTCTCAAGAACACCGGCTCTTGCTCCACCGATTCCTAACGCATATGCTAATGCAATATCAAGAGCTTTTCCGGTTGCATCCTGCTCAACTGCCACAAGACACGGAACACCTTTTCCGGCCTGATACTCTGAACGAACAGTGTGTCCAGGTCCTTTTGGTGCAATCATTGTAACGTCTACATCTTTTGGCGCTTTGATACATCCAAAATGTACGTTGAAACCATGAGCAAACATAAGCATATTTCCAGGCTCAAGATTTGGCTCAATGTCTTTTTTGTACATGTCAGCCTGCTTCTCATCGTTGATAAGAATCATGATAATATCAGCCATTTTTGCAGCTTCTGCATTGGTATATACCTTTAACCCCTGAGCTTCAGCCTTTGCTTTTGATTTGCTTCCTTCGTAAAGGCCGACAACTACATTAACTCCTGACTCCTTTAAGTTTAATGCATGAGCATGACCCTGGCTACCATATCCGATAATTGCTACGGTCTTTCCATCCAATAATGATAAATTACAATCTTCCTGATAAAACATTCTTGCTTCTGCCATTTTTTATTCCTCCTAATTCAATAATAGCCTATTATAAAAATTTAACATCTGCAGTGCCCCTTGAAAGTCCGGTAAGACCGGTTCTAGCCAATTCAAGGATCTCATATCCCTGAAGCAAATCCAAGAAAGCATCTAACTTGTCCTGGTTACCTGTCAATTCGATAATCATGGAATCATGGGTGACATCTACGATTTTTCCGTGGAATATCTCCGTTACATTCATAACCGCCTGGCGTTCTGTGTCCTTGGCGCGAATCTTGACCATAATCAGTTCTCGGGTAACTGAGGATCCGGATAACAGCTTTTTAATATGACATACATCTTCCAGCTTTGCACACTGCTTTTCAATCTGCTCCAGACAAGCCTCATCACCACTGGTAACAATGGTGATTCTGGTGTACCTTGGATCTGCAGTCACACCTGCCGAAAAGCTGTCGATATTATATCCTCTTCTGCTGAACAAACCAGATATTCGACTTAAAACACCAGGATTGTTTTCAACCAAAAGCGATAATACCATTCTTTTCATTGGAAACCCTCCTTTTTTATTCACTCACACAATGTGATTTTAGCTTTATAACTATATAATGTCAATATGTTAGCAAGCTATAATTAGCAGGAATATCATATCGTTTTTTACTAGTTATTATGCTTAATAGTTATATCCCCATGGTGTCTTTCCAATGAAGCTTTTCCTGATACTTAAAGCTTCATCTGCTCATTGGAAAGTGATCCTCCCCATATCCTACTGACAGCTGGAATTTGTTCAATAATTCAATTCATAATTTGGATAGAGTTACATCATCTCCTCAAGATTTGTAATCACCTTCATGGTCTCCTCTATCTCTCCATTTAGAACCGCTACCTGAAGCTGCTCCATCATGGTAGTCATGAGATCCGGGATCTGATAACCATCCAAAATCTCAGCTGTTTTTAATGCATCGTCATACTCAAAGCTTATAATCTGATTTTTCAAAAAGCCAAGCTGCCTAGATAGCTCCTCCTTTGATACCGTTTTTTTGTGTTCCTCCCTCTTGTGGCAGAACAAAGATAATTGATTACGCAACACTTCCATTTGCCTCTCAATTTCGCCCCAATAGTTCATGAGTTCTCCCGGTTTTTCCAAGAGTGCCACCAGCTGATTCGCACCAATAGCACCTGCAAGCTTACGCAATCCATAAATTTCCACGGTTAATACCTTGTCCTGTCCACTCTCATAGGCATGAACAATATTTTCCCATCTATGATCCATAGAACGATAGAAATCAACCAGAGCCCTTTCATATTCCACCTTGGAATTACAGTTTTTCATTCCCGCTTCTACATCAATTTCAGGTCCAAAGGAAGTGAAAAGGTCTAACGCTTCTTCACCGGACTCTTCTTCCGATATTTCATGAATCATCTCATCCGGAATATATTTTCGAATAACGCGATATAATTCTTCCACATGAATTGGTTTGGAAACAAAATCATCCATACCTGCCGCAAGGAAATCTTCCTTAACTCCAACAATGGCATCCGCCGTTAGCGCAATGATCGGCACTGTCTCATAATAAGGATTTTTCATGCTTCGGATAATTCTTGTAGCCTCAATTCCGTCCATAACAGGCATCATGTTATCCATCAGTACCAGGAAATAGTCCTGTTTTTTAAGAGCCTCAATGGCTTGCTTACCGTTAAGGGCCTCATCTATCACTAATTTAAGCGGTTTTAACAGTTCCTTTGCCACCTTAAGATTCATCTCATTGTCATCTACCAGCAGGATTTTTACTCCCGGAGCTTCAAAAGGCTTCAGGGTGTACTCCTCTTTCACAATATCCGTATTGCTTTCCGTAATATTTGCCTTGTATAAGCTGGTATAAAACAAAGGCTTAGAAAGAATCGTAACATTTGAATCAATCACATGCTCCTTCATTCGATTGATCACTAATATAATCTCTTTGTAATGTGTTTTTATCTGAGGAATCTGGTTTTTTATCATCTCATAGGTTGGCAAATCGATGAACACATAATCCATATCCTGCTCAATATGACAAAAATCCTGTATTTCCACAACAGGAAGAGAATACTGATTCAAAAGTTCCTTTAATGAGGACAGTAAAAAGTGGGATTCCATGCATGCACCGACTGTCTTTTCCAAAATAAAGCTTTCCGCCAGACGATTTGGAGCTTTTGCATCCACGATTCCCTGATGTAAATCAAAATAGAAGGTACTTCCCTTGTGATATTCACTGGTAACTCCAATTTCTCCTCCCATTCTGTTAACAAGAGCTTTGGTAATGGAAAGTCCAAGGCCTGTGCCTTCTTTTGAGTAGTTCTCCTCCATCCCCACTCGTTTAAATGCCTCAAACAGTTTTGACTGATCCTCCTCTTTAATGCCGATACCACTGTCACTAACTTCACAGTGAAGAATCACTTCTTCATTAATGATCTCACAGGTAACTTTCAATTTTACAAAGCCGCGGTCGGTATATTTAATGGCATTATTAACTACGTTAATCAGGACCTGACGAACACGGACTTCATCCCCGTACAATACCTTTGGTATATTGACATCTATATCAAACAATAGCTCAATTGGTTTGTCCCCGATTCGTGTCAAAAACATAAGGCTCAAATCATTGAACATCGAACAAGGTTCGTAGTTTTTCTCTGAAAAGTCCATGTTCCCCGCTTCAATTTTTGAGAAATCCAAAATATCATTGATTATAGATATCAAAGCATTTCCGGAGCTCTTGATATTCAACAGGTATTCCCGTTCCTGCTTCTTCATTTTTTCCCGAAGAAGGATTTCTGTAATACCGATAATGGAGTTCATCGGCGTACGAATCTCATGAGACATATTGGATAAGAACTGAGATTTTGCATAGTTTGCTGCGTCTGCTTTCTCTTTCAGATTCTTTAATTTCTCAATATAATTCTGGGTTTCCGTAATATCCAAAAACAAAAGACAGTATCCAAGGGTTGCTCGCTGGGTATCCTGAATACTTCGAATATGGACCTCATAATCACGATTGTTGCGCTGGAATTTGACCACGTCCCCCTCGTGTTTTCCGCTTTTACGAATATAATCCATATATTGTAAACCCAAAGAATCATTGGCAATATTAGGAAACATGGCATTGGCCGTGCTGTTGCATAGGACTATCTGTCCATCTGAACGTAAGATTACAATTCCGTCTCCAAGTTCTTCCACAACCGTTCGAAGGGTAAGCTCGTTCATATCGTAGGAATTTCTACTCCAGATGAAAATTACCACGATTGAGAGCATGGAACCTAAAATAATTGGACTAAGGTCATATTCTGAATTATAGAACGTGACAAAAATAAGATATCCCACAGGGATTAAGGTAGACATCAGGAAAAGACGATAGCTTTTGCCTATCAAAGCATGAGGATTATGAAACTTTTGGTATATAACTGCACAAACGGTCACAATCCATGGAACCACGCAGCAGACAAACACAAAGACAAAGTACATAATTCCGTGTTCTAATACATAGTGAGGATGAGTGCCTTCTGTAACAAATTCCATTCTGGTATAAAACCAGTTATGAGCCGGAGTTGTCCACATCACAATCAAAATAAGGGAACTGATAATTTCCAAAAGCAGTTCGTAACGCTTTGCAAGATGGAGCTTATAGTAGCACAAGATAAATTCCATGAAGAATAACAGCTGGAATGTACTTCCCAGATATTGCATGCGAATGGCCACCATGGCTGCTTCTTCTGTCACAGAAGTTAATTCGAAAAGATAACCCACATTTTGAATTAAAGCCGAAAAAAGGAATGCAGTCATACTCTTTTGAGCCTGGCTGACTCCCATGTTTAACGACATATATAACGCGACAACACACAGAATAATGGTAAGCATCTGAACTGCCACAACGATTGGATATAAAGACATCTTGTTTCCTCCAAATATGTATTAAAAATATTGTAACACTTTTAATACGAAAGAACTACTATTATTTCTTTTCTATACTTTTTTCTGTAATTTTATGTTATAGTACTAGTTAATTAGAACTATTTCATATATATACGGAGAATACTATGAAAATACTTTTTTCATCCATTTTATTAATAGATAGTATCATTGCTTTCTACCTATTTCTGAGTCCTATCTGGTCCGGAAAAGAGCTGGATAGAGCCAACAAAACACTTCATTTATATGCGCTGGCAAGCGCCATATGGAGTCTTGGTTTTGGTATGCTATTTATTCAGACTGATGCAGAAAAAGCTTATATCTGGCGTTCCATTGCAATCTTTGGAACAGTTATGTATATGATTACTGCCCAATATCTCATCTGCCTGTTTGCCCAGATTTCCGAGAAAACCAGAAAATTCTTCAATTCCATTGCTCTCACCGGTATCGTTCCTTATATTCTTTCTGTCCAGCGGGATCAGACGGAATATTTTATGTCCACCTTTGGAATGACCTATCGTTTCAAGCCCGGAACTGTTAACATTATCTATTCTGCATATTTCATCATTGTATCTGTCAATATTGTAGGAATCATTATCCATATGATTCACTCGTCAGAGAAAAAGCGATTAAAAATCTTTGGTAAACACTTTTTACTGATTACCAGTTTGATTCTTGTGGGTACTGTTTTGGATATGATATTTCCCGCAATGGGTCTTCCGGCTTTACCGGGAAGCAACGTTACGCAGTTTTGGGGACTAATTATTCTTTTCTATGCAATGGATGTGTTGAACCGCACCAGAATCAATGTCTCCAACATGTCCAAATTCATCTACTATTCTCTTGCTATGCCCATTTTGGTATTTGATGATAATCACCAATTGAAAATAGCAAATGAGGCGGCCACCGAGTTTCTCTCACTTCCAAAGGACGAGACCAAATTAAGTACCAGGTCTATCGAAGACCTATTTGATCTGCAGGGAGAGTCTATCTTTGATTTTGAGCAGTCGCACTATAACCGGGATACCGTCTGCCTCATAAACCAAGCACCTTGTAACCTTACCATCAGTAAGATTCAAGATAATTATGGAGATGTCATCGGTTATATCGTAAATGTCCAGGATGTATCTGAGCGTATGAAGTATATTGAAGAACTAAAAATTGCCCGTATAGAAGCAGACTCCTCCAACACTGCAAAAAGTCAGTTTCTTGCCAATATGTCTCACGAAATCCGTACTCCAATGAATGCTATCATCGGATTTTCAGAATTGGCATTACAGGAAAATCCATCCGATACATTGACGGATTATTTGGAGGATATCAAGTCATCCTCTCATAATTTGTTAACCCTCATCAACGATATTCTGGATATTTCCAAAATAGAATCCGGTAAAATGTGCCTGGTAAACGTAATGTACAACACTGCAGAATTATTGCATGACATCTATGAGATCATCCACACCCAAGCCGCATCAAAAGGATTAGATTTTCAGATTCAGATTGATCCAAAACTGCCTAGCATCCTAAAGGGAGATGTAAACCGGCTTAGAAGTATTCTCATAAATTTATTAAATAACTCTGTAAAGTACACTCCATCCGGATTTGTAAAACTGGACATTGTCTGTTCAGACCTAAATGAGAAACCATTTTTTATCGATTTTCGCATTATCGATTCCGGTATCGGAATCAAGGAGGAAGAGCTCTCACATTTATTTGACGCTTTTGTCCAATTTGACCAGACCAGAAACTACGGAAAAGAAGGTACCGGATTAGGGCTTACCCTTGTAAAAGGCTTCTGTACTCTCATGAACGGAAATATCAAGGTGGAAAGTGTCTATGGGAAAGGCTCCACCTTTACGGCAACTGTGGAACAGGAAATTCTGGATGCTTCTCCAATCGATACCAATCTGATTCAATCTCATAAAGTGAAGGATGAGTTTTCTCTTGGTTCTTTGCGTGTAAGTGAGGTTTGTTCTCTGGTTGTGGATGACAATCCAATCAACTGCAAGGTAATTTCTCGGAGCATGGGATACTATGGAATGGATGTTGACATTGCAAACAATGGACAAGAAGCTATTGAACTGTGTAAAAACAAGAAATATGATTTCATTTTTATGGACCAGATGATGCCTGAAATGGATGGAATTGAAGCCATGAGACATATCCGAGCTCTGTCTGATTACCACGAAACAGATACCTACAAGATAATTGTCTTAACCGCCAATGCCATTTACGGTGTTCGGGAAGAGCTATTGGAGAAAGGGTTTGATGAATATCTTTCAAAGCCGGTTAATTTTAGAGATTTGGAAAAATTACTGATTCAGTTTTTGCCATCCGAAAAGCTTTCCTACTCTACTGCAAACAATACCCCTGCGTCCGATATGACATCGGAAAACAAAAAGCTTGAGCAGGAGCTTTGCAATCTACTTCCAAGCATTGATGTACAAGAAGGAATTACCCACTGTTGTGGTGAGGTAATGGATTACATCGAAGTATTAAAGCTGATGTCTCAGGCCAGCGACAAACAGCTTGCGATACTTCAAACTCACTTTCATTCCAACAACTGGAAGGATTTTATGATTATCGCACACGCGCTAAAAGGTTCCTGCTACAATATCGGAGCCAAAGCCTGTGGTGATGTGGCAAGAAAAATGGAAATTGCCAGTAAGGAGGCCGACATTGATTATATCCTTTCTCACTACGAATCCTTCGAAGGTGAGTACAAAGACTTAATGCAGGCCATTGATGCATGTCTGAAACAGCTGCATATGGATACAACACCTGATACAAAACCAAAAACCTCTGATTATGTAATGGACATTCTAAAGCAATTTGTTCAGGCCATCGGGAACTATGATTTTGCAAAAGCCCAAATGCTGTTAGAGCAGGCAAAAGAATCTCCTAATGCCTCAAATCACAAGGATTTGCTAGATCAATTAGATTCCATGCTTAACAATGTGGCTGTTGACGAAATTTTATCATTAAAACTAGATTAATGGTATTCGTAAAGCTTTCCAATTACATCATATAACTATTACATAAAAACCAGGTGAGAATAAATGATTACATTCCTATCTCACCTGGTTTTTGAATTATTATCATTAAATTAATAATGAATCAGTCGTTATACAAACAGATTAGCATCTACCTGCTTTATGAGCTTCCTCGATGGAAACTGCTACAGCAACTGTAGCACCTACCATTGGGTTGTTACCCATACCGATAAGTCCCATCA
This sequence comes from Agathobacter sp., assembly GCA_022767075.1. Lineage (GTDB taxonomy): Bacteria > Bacillota > Clostridia > Lachnospirales > Lachnospiraceae > Roseburia. The sequence continues at coordinate 11,043 of JALEPP010000030.1, forward strand.
TCTCAACATGAGCCGGTACTGATGATGATCCGGCGAACTGAGCGTCTGAGTGCATACGTCCCATGGTATCGGTCATTCCGTAAGAAGCTGGACCAGCTGCCATGTTATCTGGGTGAAGTGTACGA
>JALEPP010000038.1 GCA_022767075.1 Agathobacter sp.
GGTCATGGGCAAATTTGATACCCTCGGCCATCTCCTCCGGTGAAAAATTTTTCGCTTTTGCTCTCAGGCCAAAAGCCTCTCCGCCAATATAAACTGCATTTGCACCATAAATAACAGCTACCTTTAATACCTCTAAACTACTTGCTGGCACCAGTAACTCAATGTCTCTCATAACAATTCCTTCCTAATCCTACGATTCATCCGATTCCTACTAATACAAGGTCTACAAGGTCTCACTGACGTAAAGAAATCGTAATTCCATCTCCAATTGGAAGAACCATAGTTCTCAAATCGTCTCTGTGGGTTAACTCGTACAGATATTCTCTCATACGTTTATGAATGGTACGATTTCTCCTAGTGACCACAAAATGTGACTCTATAATGTCTCCATCCTGAAGAACATTATCCGAAATCAAAACCCCACCCTTTTTCAAAAGACGCATGATGTCAGGCAAATAGTTGATATACTGTCCCTTTGCCGCATCCATAAATATCAGATCAAAAGGTTCCTCCAAGGTCTTTAATACCTCTGTGGCGTCTCCTTCGATTAATGTAATCTGTTTATCCTTCTCTGCTCTTACAAAATTCTCTCTTGCAATAGGGATTCGCTTGTCGTAATTCTCAATGGTTGTAATTTCACAATCCACCGGATTGTATTCTGCCATAAGAATTGCAGAAAAACCAACCGCCGTTCCAACCTCTAAGATTCGCTTTGGTCTGTGAATCCCAAGAAACACCTTAAGAAAGCTCTGCATTTCTTTGCGAATAATCGGAACAAAGGTATCCAGCGCCTCTCTTTCAATGGTATCCAGAATATCGGTATTTCCCGTATCCAAGGAGTTGATGTAAGTTACCAGTCTCTCATCTACTATCAAGCCTTATTCCTCCGGGGTCCCTGTTCCGGTTTCTGTTCCGGTTTCTGTTCCAGTTTCTGTACCTTCCTGAACTTCTGATTCTTCCTCAGGCATACTGGTCTCGGTTTCCACAGCTGCTTTTTCTGCCTCTTTGGTTTCCACCATATAGACCATCATCTCTTTTGCCGTCATTGAGGTGTTCAAGGTATATACCCCCGGCTCAATGCGTTTCCAGTATGCAGACAGACGATATTGTAAAAGGAATAAATTGCTATCTCTTACAAGACCTTTTTCTTCCAATACTTCAGCCAGCTCTCCTGCTTCCATTCCTTCTTTTACCTGTACCAGTACATCGTCTCCAGGTGCTTCTGCAACCGCAGGTTCTGTGAACACGCGATATCCAAAATCAAACGCTATGGTACCAAGCTTGGCCGCCACATACACGATAATGGTAACGATAAAAATCCGAAAAATAATTTGAATGGTCTTTTTTAGCGATTTATTCATTGGAAAACTCCTATACTTCCATAATGATTGGCATAATCATTGGACGACGCTTGGTTTCTTTCCATACAAAATCGCCCAAGTCATCCTTAATCTCTGTTTTAATTTTACCCCAATCCGTAATATTCTTATCCATAATGCGTTCCATAGTTGCCTGAAGAACTGCGTTAGCTTCATCCATAAGGCTCTCTGAATTACGCACATAGACAAATCCTCTAGATACAATGTCAGGTCCTGCAAGAACCTGTCCGCTTCCTGATTCCAAGGTAAGAACAACGATAATAATACCATCTTCTGCAAGTTTTTGTCTATCACGAAGTACGATGTTACCTACATCCCCGACTCCGCTACCATCTACAAAGACATTACCTACCTGTACTTTTCCTGTAACCTTTGCGCTCTCCTCATCTAACTCAAGCACATCTCCGGAAGAGAGAATCATGATGTTCTCTTTTGGAATTCCAAGGTCCTCCGCAATGTGAGCCTGCGCCACCAGATGCTTATATTCTCCGTGAACAGGGATTGCATACTTAGGATTAACCAAGGAATAAATCAGCTTAATATCCTCCTGGCAAGCATGACCGGATACATGAACATCCTGGAAAATAACCTCAGCCCCCTTCATCATAAGTTCATTGATGATGCCCGTAACGGATTTTTCATTTCCAGGGATAGGGCTGGAGCTAAATACAATGGTGTCATTTGGCTTGATGGTAATCTTCTTATGCATACCATTTGCCATACGGGATAAAGCGGCCATTGACTCACCCTGACTACCGGTAGTAATAATAACCGTCTGCTCGTCCGGATAATTTCTTAGTTGGTCTGTCTCAAGAAGAATGTTCTCAGGAAGACTTAAGTAACCAAGCTTTGATGCAATATCAATGATATTTACCATGCTTCGTCCCTCAA
>JALEPP010000171.1 GCA_022767075.1 Agathobacter sp.
ATGGGGACGGAGCAACAGCCGAAATACTTGGTAACACCACAGACCATTTTGTCGATGCGACGGAAGAGGACTGGGGAAAGGAATATTTGGATTACCAGATGTCTGTAAAAGTGGTAAATTCCATTGATGAGGCAATAAACCATATCAATCGCTATAATACAGGTCATTCAGAGGCCATCGTAACTAAGGACTACGATGAGGCTCAGCTGTTTTTGAATGCTGTAGATGCAGCCTGCGTATACGTAAACGCTTCCACCAGATTTACAGATGGGAATGAATTTGGTTTTGGGGCTGAGGTGGGAATTAGCACCCAAAAGCTACATGCGAGAGGTCCTATGGGACTGGAAGCATTAACAAGTAACAAATATATTGTCTATGGAAGCGGACAGATTCGATAGAAATGACGGATGCCTATCATAGACGACGATAAATTTAGAATTTGAGGTATCTATGAGAGATTTTGAAACAGTAGCAACAAGCGGAGAAGAGGAAGCAAAAATCCAGTATCAGTGTATTGAGAAAGCGAAGGCTTATGTAAAGGCACGCTCTGAGGAAAAAGGCAGACCTTTAACCTATTGTGTTAATACATTTGGATGTCAGATGAATGCCAGAGACTCGGAAAAACTGGTTGGTATTTTAGAGCAAATCGGTTATGTTGAGGCACCGGATGAGCATGCAGACTTTGTCATTTACAATACCTGTACCGTCAGAGAAAACGCCAATAACAAAGTGTATGGCCGTTTGGGCTATCTTTCCAATTATAAAAAGAAAAATCCGGACATGATGATCGGTCTTTGCGGTTGCATGATGCAGGAGCCAAAGGTCGTGGAGAAGATACAAAAGAGCTATCGCTTTGTGAATCTTGTGTTTGGAACCCATAACATTTATAAATTTGCAGAACTGATCTGTCAGTGCTTTGAGCAGGACGGAATGGTGATTGATATCTGGAAGGATACTGACAAAATCGTAGAGGATTTACCGATTAAGCGTAAATTCTCATTTAAATCAGGGGTCAATATCATGTTTGGATGCAATAACTTCTGTAGCTATTGTATTGTTCCATATGTTCGTGGACGTGAGCGTTCAAGAGAGCCAAGAGATATCCTTCGTGAAATTGAAAATCTGGTTGCTGATGGTGTATGCGAGATTATGCTTCTGGGACAGAACGTGAATTCCTACGGCAAGAACCTTGAGCATCCAATCTCATTTGCAGAGCTTCTGCGCGAGATTAATCAGATTGAAGGCTTAAAACGAATTCGTTTTATGACAAGCCATCCAAAGGATTTGTCAGATGATCTGATTGCGGCAATGGCGGAATGTGATAAGGTTTGCAAACATTTTCACTTGCCATTACAGTCAGGAAGTGATCGCATTTTAAAAATTATGAATCGTCACTATACCAAAGAGCAATACCTGACAATTGTTAAGAAATTGCGTGAGGCAATTCCGGACATAGCCATTACAACCGATATTATTGTAGGCTTTCCGGGGGAGACCGAGGAAGATTTCCAGGATACGGTGGATGTGGTCAATCAGGTGGGGTATGA
>JALEPP010000068.1 GCA_022767075.1 Agathobacter sp.
ACCTTTTTGGATGTGGGGCAGGGAGAGGGAATCTGTATTCAGGAAGGACATAAGGCGATTTTTATTGATGGGGGAAGCTCGGATGTTAGAGAGGTCGGTAAGTATCGAATTTTACCTTACCTAAAGCATAAGGGAATCAGGGAAATTGATTATTGGTTTGTGTCCCATGGAGATATGGATCATGTAAGTGGATTAATAGAAATCTTGGAATGCGGGTATAAGGTTAAGAATCTGGTAGTAAGCGATGGCTTTGATGAAATAGAATCCAACGAGGAATTGCTTTTGCTTGCCGGGGAGTGTGGAGTTACGATCCATAAGTTTCAGCAGGGGGACCAATTGACAATGGGAAAGGCAAAACTCATTTGTATTTCACCGACTATGGGGAGCTTTAGGAAAAACAATGATGCCAGTCTATGCCTATTGTATCAGAGAGAGGATTTTAAGTGTGTCATGACCGGGGATTTGTCAGTGGAAGGAGAGAAGGCTATCTTAAAATCGGGATTGCTTGAAAAATATGGGATCAAGAATATACAAGTGCTAAAGGCGGGGCATCATGGCTCGAAAACCGCAAGCTCCAAAGAATGGATAGAAGCATTATCTCCGGAGACCTGCGTAATCTCCTGCGGGCAGGAAAATATGTACGGACATCCCCACGGGCAGGTGCTGGAGCTGTTGGACCAGGCGGAGTGTGAAGTGCTTCGAACGGATCAAGTGGGACAGATAAGGATAGGCTGTGATACGAAAGCAATCATCACACAACAGGAGGGGCGCTGATATTTACACGTTACCTAGTAAGGTATATTATCAGTAATAGAAGGATTTACACAAAGGAAAAGGAACATGAAGGATACGTTAAAACCGGACAAGATTACGGATTATTTCAAAATAGAATGGTGTGCGCTTCTTTTCACTTCCTTGTCAGGACTTATCTATAATCTGGGACTAATGGTAGTAACCATTTATGAGGGGAAGCTGGCGCAAAGCCTTTTTGATATTTATGAAGGAAGTAAAGCCTTCAAGGATATGATAGTTGTGGCAGGCGTCTATCTATTTATTATTATCATCGTGCAGACAGCTCGCTATATCAAGCGATTCTATGTGAGGCGTTTTGCCAACAACACCAACCGAAGAATGAAGCAGGTGTTATATAGAAGTCTGGTTCATAAGTCGAAAAAGGAATTGGAACAAGAATCGGTAGGCTCTGTGATTACCAAGGCAATTTCTGATGTGGATGACTGTGTGGAGGGGATGCGTAAATTTACCACAGAAGTATTCGATACAGGTGTAGCAGTGCTGGGATATATCGGAATGATGTTCTATTATGATTGGAAAATTGCACTTTTATGTCTGATATTCCCTCCAATGTCCTATGTGATTGCGGAAAAAATGAAGGTGTTAGTCCAGAGAATGGGAGCAAAATACAAGGAAAGTGCAGCAAGACTCAGCTCGACCACCTTGGATCGGATGGCAAACAGTATGACGTATCGTGTGTATGGCTGTGAGAAAGCGCGCAATGAAGCTTACGAGGACTCTCTTTTGGATTATGAAAAAGCGGCAGTTCGTTCCCAGATACTTGGAAATGCATTGCAACCAATTTATCACGTGATATCTATGGTAAGTGTGCTGTTTATTTTAGTGCTGGGTGGAAAAAATGTAACCGAACACATCTGGGATATTGGAATCTTTACTGCTTATATATCCTGCTTTGGTAAGCTGTCTGTACGAGCCTCAAAATCGGCAAAGCTTTTCAATGCAGTACATAAAGCGCAGGTGTCATGGAAGAGAATCTATCCTTTGATGAAAAATGTGCAAAGGGAGGCAGAGTCTTCCTGTGACACAGGTGAGATTCTTATTGTAGAGAAGCTTGGAATGGAATCTGTATTCAAAGGGTTATCCTTTGAGGCAAAACCAGGTCAGATCATTGGCATAACTGGACCAGTAGCAAGTGGGAAGACTGTGCTTGGAAAGGTATTTTTACAAGAAGAGCCTTATCTTGGAAGGATAATTTATGGTGGAAAAGATTTTTCCTCTCAAGGAAACGTCAGCTATCTTGGGCATTCGTTGGAATTGTTCAGTGATACCATTGAAAATAATATCCTTTTAGGGGACGAGGGGGATGCATGGGAATATCTGAGGGCTGTGGAGTTGGACAAGGAAGTTGCAGCCATGCCAGAGCAACTTCACACAAAGATTGGAACAGGAGGACGATTGCTTTCCGGAGGACAAAAACAGCGTCTTGCATTGGCAAGAGCCTTAGCCCATCCAAGAGGAATCCTAATTTTGGATGATCCATTTTCCGCATTAGATAAAGATACGGAGTGGAAGGTATATCAGAATCTTCGTGCATATACCCAAAATAGCATTGTATTTTTAATTTCTCACAGATTGTATGTGTTTCCGGAATTGGATCAGGTTATCTGGATGGAAAACGGAGTGGCAGAGGCCGCAGATCACGGAAAATGGATGGAAAAGAGCGCTCTCTACAGAGAGTTATATAAAGTGCAAAATCAGGAGGTGAGAAATCATGAATAGAAATCTCATGAAGAAAAACCTCATGAAAAAAAGAACCGCATCGGTGATTTGGGCTACGATAAGAACCTCAAAAGTCATGACACTTGGGTTATTTCTTACGGTAACAGGAGCTATTGTTATTGCACTGCTGCCACCCCTGGTGCTGGAATGGATGATTGACCGGTTAAGTGTAGGAGAAGGTCTTTCCATTGTTGCTGCACTTGTGTATTTTGGCTTCATTGCTCTGACAGGCTTGTTTGAAGCGGGAAGAGAGATCCTGCTTACAATCATGGGACAGAGAATCACCAGAGAAATACGCCATGCCATGAATGAAAAAATCACAAGACTTGCGGCAGAGGATTTGACGAGACAGGAACCGGGGGTTATGGTATCTCGATTTATCGGAGACGTAGATACGGTGGAAAAGCTGTTTACGTCAGGTATTATTAGTATGGTGGCTGATTTGTGCAAGATTCTATGTATTTTTGTGATTGTAGGTGGAAAGAACAGGGGACTGGCAGTGGTGATGCTTATGGTATTGCCGGCAGTTTACGTTTTTACAAGATATGTACAAAAGCGTAGCTTAAAAGCACAAATAGAGAATCGAAAAGCAGTGGCAAAGGTGGCTAATCATGTACCGGAAACCATACAGAATATCAGAACCATACATGCTCTTGAAAAAGAGGAGTATATGGAAAAAAGATACAGTGATTACATTGCTGAAAATTATGAAGCAATGGAGAAGACCAATTTTTTTGATTCCATCTATTCTCCGGCAATCCTGATTTTTAATGGTATCATTACAGCGGGGATTATGGTGCTGTCCGCCAGTGGAATCCCAATGGTGAAGACCATCTTTGGAATGACAGTAGGTACCTCGGTGGCAATGGTTTCCTATATTGGACAAATCTTTGGACCATTGGAAAGCATTGGAATGGAGATTCAGACCATACAGTCAGCCATAGCCGGGGTGCATCGAATCGATGAGTTTTTATCCCGGGAAGAACGCTGGGATACCAAAGAGACGGTATGCTTCGAGGAAATGCTTCCATGCGTGGAGTTGAAAAATGTTTCCTTTTCTTATGTGGAAGAGCAAGAAATTTTGCGAAATCTAAGCCTTCAGATAGAAACTGGTGAGCATGTCACTTTAGTTGGCAGAACAGGAGCGGGAAAAAGTACATTATTTAAGCTTCTGCTCGGAATGTATCAGCCGAAGGAGGGAACGATATCTATTTATGGACAAGATGCGTCATTATTGCCAGATACCATAAAGAGAAGTGTCTTCGGCTATGTGGAACAGTCATTTTGTGCTGTGCCTGGAACTCTTGCGGATCAGATACGAGTATTGGACGAGGGAATTACTCAGGAAATGATAGAGTCTGCGGCAAAAGTGGTTGGAATTCATGACACCATAGAGGCACTACCAAGCGGGTATGAGACACCATATCATGCAAATCTATTGTCCCAAGGACAAAAGCAGCTTTTGTCCATAGCAAGAGCAATCGTAGCCAGGCCAAAGATTCTTTTGCTGGATGAAATTACAGCCAATCTAGATGCTGACACTGAACAGACCGTTCTTCTTGCATTGCGAAGGGCTTCACAGAATCGAACTGTAATATCGATTTCTCACCGTCTTTATGAGCAGACAGGAGGGAGATTGGTACAAATTGGGGATTGAGTGTAACAGCATAAGTAGTCGGTAATGTCAATAAAATGAAAAAACTTGACTTTCCCTCCTCATGATATATAATTCATTTTCGGTGACGAAAGGTTTGAATGGTATGACAAGAGAGAGAGACTATTTTTTTGATAATTTAAAAGCTGTATTGATATACCTGGTGGTATTAGGACACTTCCTTCTTCCAATTCGTGGAGCTAATCCATTGGTAGAGGTGAAACGTCTCATTTACGTATTTCATATGCCACTATTTGTATTTGTGTCTGGGTACTTTGCAAAAAAAATCTACAGGAACGGTCAGTACAATTTTAAAAAAATCTTGTATCTGATAAAGGCTTATATCGTCTTTGTTATAGCGATTCAGCTTGTATATGCAGTTGCTGGATTCAGGGATTTTAAAGAAATCAATTTCTTTTCCCAGAGTGGAGCTCCATGGTACCTGTTTGCGATGATTGTGTGGTATCTTGCAATTCCGCTGATTAAAAAATGTAAGCCAGTTCCATTTTTGATTACAACGGTGGTATTGGCACTTTTGGCCGGATTCTTTAAAAATATAGGGGATTTTTTGTGC
>JALEPP010000071.1 GCA_022767075.1 Agathobacter sp.
GGTCATCTACAAGGACTACTTTCTGACCCGGAAGGATGGCATCCTTGTGAATCTCGATAGTTGCCTGACCATACTCCAAATCGTAGGATTTGGAAACGGTCTCGCAAGGAAGCTTTCCAGCCTTACGAACTGGTACGAATGGCTTGCCCATTGCATAAGCGATTGGCACACCAAAGATAAATCCTCTTGATTCTGCACCGGCAATCACGTCGAATTCTACACCGTCTAAGAGACGAATCATCTCGTCGATTGCAAGCTTTAAGCCCTCTGCACTCTGTAAAATGCTGGTAACATCGCGAAACATAATACCTGGTTCCGGGAAGTCCGGAATGGTTCTAATATAATCTTCTACCTTTTTCATAATTATTCATACACCTTTCGTGTTTTCTTGTCTTTCAACTCATCTAGTATAGTACGATTTCCTCTATTTTTCAAGGAATTTATGGTCTTTTAACCCAAAGGGCGCTCCTTCGGCCAAAGGGCGATGGTCGTGGAAAAAGGAACGTCCCCATTAAAGAGGGGCTTTTTGGGGTAGGCTACTTTATTTTTCGGAATGCCTCGCCCCTAGCTACTACGTCACAGACGCTTAGAACTTCGTCTTTTACTTGGAAACGGATATCATAGTCCCCAAGGGTCAGCCCATAGATATAGTCCGGTTTTTTGTTGTATGCAGCTCTTGGGTCCTGCTCCAGGACCTGGCAGGCTCCGGCTCTCAGATATTCCGGCAAGCGTTCCAGCAGTTCCTTGGGAAACACAACCGGAATCCGATCTTCCTTGTGGCATTCTCCAAAGCTTCCTTTTGCATCCATATGAATATCTGCATAAGGAAGATAGGGCTTAATGTCATAGATGGGAGTCTCGTCTAAAAGGTCCGCTCCTCCAACCACAATAATAGGGCCTAGCTTTTCGTCCATCTCCACACGCAAAAGCTCCACTGAGGACAGTCCAATGGAATTCGGACGAAATGGGGATCTTGTGGCAAATACCCCCTTTTTCTCTTTCCCACCAAGTCTTGGAGGATTTACCAGAGGAACAAATCCATCTGTTTTTGCCATTGAAAAATTCCACAAAAGCCAAAGATGTGAGTATTCTTCGATTCCACGAATGGCATCCGGATTTCTGTATTCTGGTTCGAATATTATTCGTGCCTCCAAATCTTTTACCAATCCACTTTGTCTTGGAATTCCGAACTTCTCCTTGTACTCCGAATGGATTTTTGCAATCACCACAAGCTCTGCCATGTTTCTTCTCATCTTTCCTGTTTTTTTGAATCCTCTCTATTATAGCTTCTCTATAAACGCATTTCAATTCTAGCAAATGTCTTTCTCTGTGAAAATGGGAGATACCCGTGTCAGAGAATGATTAGCAGGCCATTTGGCGGTGTGCGTGGAAAAGGGAACGTCCCCGTGGCAAGCCCCCGTCCCCAAAGAAAAAGCTAGATTTATCGTGAATTTTAGGATAGAATAAGTGCTATATTAGGATGGGAAGGTAAAAAAATAATTATGGGAGACTATATTACATCCGTAGATAAAAAAGTTAAAGCGGCAATTGAGGAAACCATGGAGCTCATTGGTCATAAGAAAATGGCGGAAGCACGGGTACTGATTGATACCGCTACACATATATCTCTTGAGAATAAATCTTACGATTTGTATGCCAGATGTCAGAATCTTTCTGGCTTTATCTACTCTTCCGTAGGGGAGGATTCCCTTGCTATGGACTCTTTTCTTGCGGGATTAGAGTGCTGTGAGAACCACAAGCTTTCCAATCTGCTACCGCTTTTCTACAATAACATTGGAAGCTGTTACGATGGCTTTAAGCACTATGAGAAGGCCCTCACCTTCTACCGGAAGGCTGCTGAGCTCTTGGACCAGGGTGTGAGTCAGACGGAGCCTCGTGTCCATTTGTGGATATGCAATGCCTATATCAATCTTGCTAACACCCACCTGGCTCTGCGACAGTTTGACGAATCCTTTCATTACATAGAGCTGGCGGAAGCATATAAGAAAAAGCACCAGATAAATGGCTATGATTTTCCGCTTCTTCTGGGAAAATGCCGGTATCATTGGGCCAAAGGGAATCCTATCTTCGTCCATAATAAGATGGATGAGCTCATTGACTCCAGACATCAATACGACACCTCCACGGACTATGTGATTGAAACCTTAGAATTGTGTGACTTTTTGAAGGATATGAAGGAATACGGTCCATGGGAAGAGACAATCATGAGCTTTGAGACCTATGCCAAACAGCAGAATACCATTCGTCTGGACCTTATGGTGACAGAGCTGTGGATGGATTACTGTAAAGCCACCAACAATATGAATCGCTACTTCCAGCTTTGCATTGCTCACACGGACCTTTCTCTCCAGGAAAAAGCCGTAATCAATGCCGGTCGTTCTGAAACACTGGATTTAAAGCTCCAGCTTTTAGAAAAGGAACAAGCACGCAGAACCGCGGAAACTGCCTCCCTCACCGATAGTCTTACCGGCATATGGAATCGCACCAAGCTCATAAAAGATTTCCGTGCCTACCGCTCTATGGTTCACAATCTCACCTCAGAGAAGCCACATGTGGCTTTTGGTATCATCGATATCGATTGTTTCAAATCCCAGAATGATACCTTTGGACACGTCTATGGTGATCAATGCCTAAAGACGGTGGCCCGGGTTCTTTCGGATTGTATTTCCTCTTTTGGAGATGACGGAGACGTATATCGCTATGGTGGTGATGAATTTATCTACCTGATGCAGTGCAAAAATGTCCACCAGTTGGAACTTCTTGCTCAGGGGATCAAGGAACAGCTTGCAAAGATATCCCAGGAAGAACAGTTCCAGACTCCTCTGCACGTATCTCAGGGTTATTATTTCTTCCGTCCAAACGGAGCGGAGCATTTTAACGATGTGTTCGCTTCCGCAGACCACGCTTTATACGAGATAAAGCGCAGCGGGAAAAATGGATATCATATTACCACCCTGCCGGACACCTGCGCCGATCATAATCACACCAGTCGCAATTGACACTCCCCACAGCTAAAGCAGGGGGATTCTTGTTTCAACCACTACTGCATTGGCTAATACCTTACGATATCGCAACGTCTTACACAGTGTCCACAAGCTAGATTATACTGTTCCCGTATGCCCTACGGTGCAGTTT
>JALEPP010000086.1 GCA_022767075.1 Agathobacter sp.
GGTATGACGCAATATACTGGATGCTAAAAAATGAAATACCGAAAGCTTCTGGTAACCTGCCATTACCACCATTAGAGAAAAAAGAATTCCTAAGGTGCGAAAATCAATATATCCGATATATTCTTTATCCGGAAATACCGCAAGGGCAGATACCAGAGCTAGAATTCCAGCTATGGATAACACGGTCTCCTTCTTGAAAAAATCTATAAGTGTTTTTTGTAAAGTGTTCGTTTTCTTTTCCTTCTGTAACATCTCTATCACCTCTAGGCGCTGCCTGCCCCTTTACCATTATCTTCTCGTTCGAAATACATATTCACCTTCTACAAGCTTCAACCTCTTTACATCCATATTTCTGATTTCTACATAGGTTCCTTGCTCAATCATAAGAAGGACCTGATCTATCTGTTCTTCGGTTCCCTGTATCTCCATAGATACACCTCCATCTAGGTCATTCCTTACCCAGCCGGTTGCACCTACCAGATTCGCCGCGTGTTCCGCGCGATATCGAAATCCGACACCCTGTACTACGCCATAAAATTTGATGTATTTTCTTATTTGTTTCTCATTATAATCGCTCATATTTTTATTATCATACCTTTTTCATAACAAATCAACGTTATTCTATTGCCCTCAAAACTCGTTTTAGCCTCTCTGAGAAAGTTCTAGCTTTGGGATTGCTATTTTACTTTTCGTATAGAATCGGTAAGTCTCGAAATGCGTCTGGCAAGTATTTCTGGCGGCTCTTGGCACTCATTCATAATCCAGTAACGAATCAAACCAAAACACCCAGTGGCAGAATAGATATAGTCCTGAAGCAATTCCTACGATAGTTGATTCCTTTGGCTGAAAAATGAAATAACACGGTCTGCCGGAAGAAAAGCTTAACGCTATGCTGGTTTTCTTTCTTCCATAGTTTTCAATTTTTCCAGCAGTTTTCTTTCTTCAGGAGATACCTGTTTTGGTACGGTAATTTGAAGCGTTACGTACTCATCTCCATAATTGTTCTTATTTTTCAAAGAAACAATGCCTTTGTTTTTTAGTCGTATTTTACTTCCAGACTGGCTTCCTGCTGGAACTTTACACTGCACAGCTCCATACAAGGTATCGAATTTAGCTTCACCACCTAATATTGCAGTGGTATATGGAATGTCCTGCGTAATATATACATTCTGTCCTTCTCTTGTATAACGGCTATCCTTAGCAATATGAACCTTCAAGAACAAATCGCCCTTCTTACCGCTATAACCAGTTCTTCCTTTTCCTTTCAGGCGGATTGTCTGTCCCTCATTAATTCCTGCCGGAATATGAACAGAAATCGTATTCGATTGCTTCCCATCAAAGCGAAGTATTTTTTCGCATCCAAGTGCTGCTTCCTTAAATGAGACCGTAATCTCACTCTCTGCATCATTATCTTCATCATCCATAAAAGGATATGCATTTCCACTACTATCAAAATGAAAACTTCCTGCTCGAGAGCCTCCGAAGTTTCCTTTATTAAAAAAGCTTCCAAACATATCACCGAAAATATCATCCATATTTCCTTCATAATGAAATTTGGTTCTTCCACCATTTCCATTATTTTTCCAGTAAAATGAATCCTGATCGTCTGCGTATTTCCCTGGATCATCTCCCATACTTCCATCAAAGGCTGCATGACCAAACTGATCATAAAGTCTTCGTTTCTCCTCATCCGAGAGTACGTTATAGGCCTCAGTTATTTCTTTGAACAACCGTTCCGCTTCCGGATTGTCTTTGTTCATATCAGGATGATACTTTTTAGCAAGCCTTCGGTATGCACTTTTTATCTCCTGTTTCGTCGAGTTTTTCTTTACACCAAGTACATCATAATAATCCTGTTTTGCCATAGGTCTTCACCTCCTAATTCATAAAACAGAATATAAAGAAAAGCTTACCACTTTTTTAAAGTAGTAAGCCATCTATCCCTTATTTATCCTCTTCTGTAGTATCTTCTACTAGCCCATTACCTTTTAAAGCTATTACACTGACAACAGGCGTATCCATATGTGTTATTATCTCAATATCTTTATTCTTAGCAATTTCGAGATCCGCAACTGTCAATGTATCTCCAAGTCGAAGCTTACTGCAATCAACATCAACTTTATCAATCAAAGCTTCAGGAACCGCTTTATAAGAAATTTCTTCTAATTGTTGTTCCAAAATTCCTTCCACAACTTTTTCTTTATGATGAAGAACTATTTCTGCCACTGTATGAACCTTCTCACCTTTCATCAGTGTCTGGAAATCCATTTCAAGTATCTGATTCTTCATCGTATCAATGTCTAATTCCTTCAGCAAAACATCATATTTTTTTCCATCCAATTCAACCAAAAGCTGCGAACCCTTAAGACATTCCTTCTGAATTCGTTCTGCTTCTTTTCTTTCAATCTTGAGTGGAATAGAACCTTCTATATCCTTTCCAAAAAGATTTCCTGTCACAAAGCCTTCTCTTCTTAATCGTTTTGCTTTCTTGTCCATTTCTCTTTTTTGCACTTTCAAAGTAGTCATTTGTCTTTTCCTCCTTAAATACAAATCTGAAAAAGGTAAGTATGCGGAATGTCGATATTCAATTGGCGTTTCGTAGTGCTTATCTTATTTTACTGATGAATTCTGACCGGAAGATAAACTCCCGGTCAGCTTAAAACTTATCCTTCGATTGAAATATACTTCTTTGTTTCAACCTGCTTTGCATCCCTCTTTGGAATATTCAGAGTCAAAATACCATGCTTGAAGCTTGCTTTAATATCCTCCTGGGTAATAGCGTCTCCTACATAGAAGCTTCTCTGGCATGCACCACTGTATCTCTCACGACGAATGTAATTACCTTTCTTGGCTTCCTCTTTGGACTCTGCCTCATCCTTATCCAATCTCTTTGCAGCACTAATTGTTAAATAACCATCATTAAGTTCCACGGTTATTTCATCTTTCTTAAATCCTGGGAGATCTATCTCCATTTCATAACCGTTATCAGATTCCTTAATATCGGTATTCATAATGTTTTTAGCTCTGTGTCCATACAACTTCTTTTCCAAGTTTTTAAATTCACGGTCATCAAATCCAAACCATGGATCCTGGTAAAAGCGATCA
>JALEPP010000105.1 GCA_022767075.1 Agathobacter sp.
CGTGGAAATGCCCCGTCCCCAGGTGCTACTCTGCGTGGAAAACCCCCGTCCCCGTGGAAAGCCCCCGTCCCCATATCACACGTCCCCGAATTACACTGTGGTACGGTTTTATCATACCACTGTGCAAATGGTACTAGACAATAGTGATAAAAATTTATCAATCTTTTTGGTACATTTCACAGTTCTCTGGTTGGACCAGGGAATCCATGGGAAAAACGTATTTGGTATGGTATCATAAATCCAGAAATCCCCCTATGGGGGTAGTATGTAAAAATGAAGGGGAATAAAGCTATTGAGTACAGAAGTAAATGAGACAGAACACAAGACAACGATCCTGGCCGTAGCTGGAAAAGGCGGAGTGGGAAAGACATCCATTGCGGCAACCATGGTGAAGCTTCTGGTAGAAGCTCATCCTGAGGCAAAGATTTTAGCAATTGATGCGGACCCAGCCGTTGGATTATCCACTGCACTTGGGGTTGAAGTGGAGACCACTATTGATGATATCCGCAAAGCAGTTGTGGCGGACGTTGAGGATGGCAATACCAAAGCGGCGATTGAGCTTTTGGGGGAGGCTCGCTATCGTATCTTTGACGCACTGGTTGAGATGGATGGATTTTCTTTTATCGCCATCGGAAGACCGGAGGCAGCAGGCTGCTATTGCAAGATCAACTCCTATCTGAAGGAGGTCATTGGTATCCTTGCTTCCAATTATGATTACATCGTCATCGATGGGGAAGCCGGAATCGAGCAAATCAATCGTCGTGTTATGGAAAAGGTATCACATCTCTTCCTTGTAACCGACTCTAGCAAAAAGGGAACTCAGGTGATTAAGTCCATCAAAAATGTGGCAGATGAGTTAGTGATGTATGAAAAGGTGGGTGTCATTGCAAACCGTCTTCCGGATTTGTCGGTAACCGAATATATGGATTTGGGAGAGCTTCCACTGCTTTCTTGTATATCATCGGACTCTTCACTTGCAGAGTTCGACTTAAAGGGAGAGAGCGTCTTCTATATGAAGGATGACGCTGCCATTGTAAAGGGAACCAAAGAGGCCTTAGACAAGATGGGGCTTTTATAAAGGGGATAAAGTATAAGAAAGGGTTTAGTTAGGGTGATAGAATGAGGGATTTACAGCATTTGTATTACTTTGAGCGCCTGCTAGAGGATGCGAACAACGAGCTTGTTCGTGAAGCAAAAGCAGAAGGCAGACTTTGCATCGGCTCTGTGTGCTACCAAGTGCCGGAGGTGCTTTTGAATCTACCGGGAACATTTGGGGTGCGTCTTCGGGCTCCAAGAACGGGATCTATGGAGATGGGTACCTACTATCTCACAAGCTTCCTTTGTGAGTATTCCAGAGCTCTTTTGGAGCGGGCGTTGGAGGGCGGATATCAGTTCTTGGATTGTATGATGGGAATTGATGCCTGTACCATGATTAACCGCTGTATTGAGAACATGGAACTCCTTGAGACCATGAAGAACAACAATGAGAAGTTCTTCTTCCAGTACCTAGAGGTTCCTATGAAATGCGATGACAACGGATTGTTCCTCTATGAGGGACAGTGCAGGGAAAAGATTTTGACTCCACTAAAAGAAGTATTCGGGGTTGACGTAAGCGATGAGGCCATCCGTAAAGCTGTGGAGGAGCACAACAAGGTATGTAGACTGATTACAGAGATTGGTAACTTCCGCAAGGAGGAAAAACCAAGAATTACAGGCTACGAATTCCATATAATCTGTCTCTGTACATATGTATGTCCTAAGGATAAACTCATTCCACTTTTGGAGGAGACCCTAGAGGAGCTAAAGACGAGAGAGCCGGATGAGAAGACACCATTTAGAGCGAGAGTTGCAGTGGTTGGTTCTGAGATTGACGATGTAGATATGATTAAGCTCATCGAGGATTCCGGTGCCTATGTATGTGCAGATCGCTTCTGCTACGGATCACTTCCTGGACGTCAGGAGATTATCTTAAATGATGACGAGGATTTGATTACTCAGATCTGCCGTCAGTACATGGAGGATTGCATGTGTCCAAGACATATGGATACTCCGAAAATGAATCGAAGAAGAGAGTACGTGGATGAAATCGCAAAAGAATACAAAGCGGATGGAATCATCTACGAGCAGATGAAGTTCTGTGATCCATGGGCTTATGAGCGCATGGTAGGAAGTCATGTACTTCGCGAGGAATACGGATATCCGGTTTTGACCATCGACCGTCCTTATGCAGTCGGTAATTCCGGACAGATTCGTACCCGTGTTCAGGCCTTCGTGGAAAGTATGGAAATCAAAAAAATCCAGGGAGGTAAAAATAATGGGTAAAGAAGTGGGAAGTTCAAAACTCGGCGAATTGTACAGCGCTGATAAAAAAGTATTCAAACACAGAGAGTGGAGAGGTCTAAAGGATACCTGGTACGATTACACAAGATGGCTTGGGGTAATCGGTATGCTTGGCAAATTCATGCTCCACCCGAAGAATGTTAAAGGGTTTTTCCGTTATCGTTGGATGCTTAGCTATTTGGCAGTTCCAATGATGATTGATAAGCACTCCGCAGGTCTTAGAGGCACCGCTCTTCGCATTTGCCGTGAGGAGTATGACCTTGTAGCAGACGACGTGGCAAAGCTTCTGACCAAGATATTCTCCATGGACCAGAACCTTGGAGCAAAACCAGAGGCTTCTAAGAATGTGGTCCTTATGGATGAAAACGAGATGACCAACATTATGTGTGGTTTCCCGAATCTTCAGGGACTTAGCTGGGAGACAGCATCCTGCTACGTATGTGTA
>JALEPP010000114.1 GCA_022767075.1 Agathobacter sp.
GAGCTCTTCCATGCGCATGTTGTCTGCGATCAAGCTTTTGGCGGCAATGAGACGTCGTTGGGTAACAAATTGGTAGAAGCTGATGTGCATCTTTTTCTGGAAGGTCTGGCTAATGGTACTTTCGCTGACGAAGAAACGTGAAGCCACACCGGCAAGTGTGATTTGGTCTCCAAGATGAAGCTCAATGTAGGAGACGATTTCGTCTAAAAGCTCTGTTTTCTCCTGTTTGATAACGGCAGATTCTGTGGTCAAAAACGCGCGGCAAAGCTGGGCACATAGCTGCATGGTGTTGCCACATAGAGAGGCCTGCCACCCAATGGCACGATTTTGGGCTTCCTCCAGGCCCTTTTGAAAAAAGATTCCCAGGAATTCCCAAGGAGTACCAAAGGTACGAATCAGATAGGGAAATTCATGCTCAAGCAACTTCTTTTTCAGCTTGGGCTCTTGATTGGTGAGAATTGGTAAGATAGATTGGATGAACTCCGGACTCATCCAAATCACAATTCGTTTGTAGGGTTCAGCCAACTCCGCTGACAGGATAGGCTGATGACCAATCCCCGGAGGAATCAGAACGATGTCGCCCATCTGAAGGCGGTAGCGGGCTGTTCCAATGAGGTACTGAACCCCGCTGTTGTTGCAACAGTACAATAGCTCATAAAAAGGGTGACTGTGCAACTGCACGGAGGAGTTGCCATAACTAGTGTCCATATGGGAATCCACGTAGCGGGAGGACATTTCCAATTCTTGGTAGACGTTGAAGGACTTGGAGTTAAGCTCCTTGTTGTAGCGTTCAATCTCCTTTTGAATAAAAAGTGGATCTTCAGATTCCAGGATTTTTTGTAAGTCCCTGATTTCGTCTAGTTTCACAATAATCTCTCCCTTCTTTTGTAAATGTTGTATAGATTATATAATGGGATTGCTGGATTTGCAATGTTTTTTGCTGAAATAACAATTAAAATTGCGAAAATATTATTGTAAGATGGTTCCATGATGATATGATCAATTTCACCCGGTGGGGTGGAAAAACGTATGATTTACTTTAAAGAGGAAAAGGAGAAAAACTATGTCAAAAACAAAGTCAAACGGCTTAACCTTTAAGCACAAATTTGGTTATGCCCTTGGAGATGCTGGCGGATGTATGACATTTGCCATCATGGGAAGTTCATTTACCATGTACTGTACAGATGCATTAGGTCTTAACACCGCGCTGATTGCGGTTCTATTTGCAATCTGGAATGTATGGGATTTTATCAATGACCCACTTATGGGAGCATTGATGGACAAATCCTTTGCAAAGCATCACAACAAAAGGGGCAAATTCCGTCCATGGTTACTTCGCTCTGCACCAATTGTGTGCGTAGGCTTCATAGCACTGTGGTCTGTACCACAATTCTTTGATGGTGTTGCAATGGTTGCCATGCTGTTTATTTTAAAGATTCTTTACGAAGGTGCTTACACCATGTTTAACATTCCAATGGGATCCATGCTTTCTGCTATGGCAGATACGGATCAGGAGAGAGCTTCACTGTCATCTGCCCGTGGATTTGGTTCTATGATAGGAAATATGATCCCGGTTATCATTGCACCAGCTGTTATCAATGCCCTTGGAAAAACCAATCCAACCGGTTATGCAATTGCAGCTTCTGTCTGTGCAATTATCGGTCTTGTAATGTGTTTGGGACATTACGCGCTTACGGAAGAGAGAAATGTCGTTGAAAACGCATCGGAAGAAGCTGACAACATCAAGATGACTGATATTTTAAATGTATTCCGTGTAAACCGTCCATTCCTTGCACTTTGTGTTCACGGAGTCTGCATCTGCACCATGCAGTATGTTGGCTCAACCTTAGCAAACTACATGTTCTCAGAGGTTTTCGGAGATTTATCCTTAGCTAGCTATGGCGCAGTTATCTCTATGCCACTGATGCTGTTAACCTTATTACTTGGACCTATGCTTGCAAAGAAATTTGGTCTGGAGAACTTTATCCGTTGGGGACTTTTGGCGGGTTCAGTATTATACATTATCTTGTTCGGATTACATTGTGTTACTACCGTAAATCCATTCGTTCATATTATCATGAACTCACTTGCTATGGGACTGGCTTCTATGTCTATCTACATGCAGTGGGGACTTGTCGGTGAGGCAATTGACTACAATGAGATGATTACCGGAAAACGTACCGAGGGCTCTATCTACGGCACATTCAACCTTGCACGCCGTGTTGGTCAGACGATCGGTAACTCTGGTGCCGTATTATTGCTTGGATTTATCGGATACAATGCACAGTTAGAGGTTCAGACAGCCTCTACTATCTTTGGAATCAAGATTCTTTGTGTATTGCTTCCTGGAATCTTTATCTTAGGTTCCTGGGCTGCATTCAAATTCCTTTGGAATATGACGCCGGAAACCAGAGCTAAGGTTGCAGAATTCAAAGCTTCCAAAAAAGCAAAGTAGTTATTAGGCAGGAGGAATTTTGATGGAAGAAATGCGTACCAGAATACTGCCGAAGATGTTGAATAAGGAAGTGCAGGATTACTTACAACGCAATGATGTAATAATTGTTCCTGTAGGTACCGTTGAAATGCATGGGGGATTTCCGTTAGACTGTGAAACAGTCATTAGTGAGGCGTATGCTCTTAAGATGGCAGAGGCCTGTGATGGCCTGGTGCTCACGGGACTTCCATATTTCTATGCGGGAGCCACTGCTTCCGGAAGAGGAACCGTGCAGGTATCCATTCGGCAGGGAATTGATTACTTGGGAGCAGTGGCAAGGAGCCTGCTTCGTCTGGGCTTCAAACGTCAGGTGTATCTCAGCTTTCATGGGCCTGCCCATATGACCATATGTCCCATGATCCGTGATTTTTATGATGAGACAGGAGTTCCGATTTTGTACATGGATTGCATGATGCAGATGGGAAAAAACAAGGATTTATTCTCCGATATGTCCATTTTCCATGACATTACCGTGGGAGCGTATCAGATCATGAACCGTATCGACGATGTACCACTTGTGACAGGATATAGCGATTACAAACCGCAATCCTGTGCGCAGTTTTCCGATCTGTTTGGACTAGGTTATCAGAGTGCTGCTGTTGGTTATTGCTTTGGGGACAATCAGGACCATATGCCAACTCCGGATATTCCTGACATGGAAACCAGAGATAAAATGGCACAAAAGGGTGCTGAGGTCATTTGCAAAATGGTAGAGCGCATGGATATGCCTCACGTGGTAGAGCAACTTCAAAAGTTAGAAGAGTATGGTCTTGAAAACGAGGAAAAATATCCTTGGATGCCAAGCGCATACAACAGAAAAAATAAATGAAATAGGAAGAAATGATTGGAGAGAAAGTAATGCAACCAATTACAATACCTTGTGGTCAGATTCTTGGAACAAAGGGGAAGGTATCCGGAGTTATCGCCTACAAGGGAATCCGCTACGCCACAGCGGGAAGATTTGAGTACCCGGTGGAGGTTACAAGCTGGGAAGGGGTCTATGAGGCTACGGAATACGGTAACTGTTGTTATCAGCCCCGTTCCTTTTACGATGAGGAGCAGGTCGTAGAAAAGGCATTTTATTACAACGAATTCCGTAAAGGGGAAACCTATACCTACAGTGAGGATTGCCTGTTCTTAAATATCTGGGTTCCGGAAAATGCCACAAAGGACAGTAAGCTGCCGGTTCTTTTCTATATCCACGGAGGCGGTTTCACCGGAGGCTGTGGACATGAAAAGCATTTTGATGGCCCAATCTGGCCGAAAAAGGGCGTTATTGCAGTAACCATTAATTATCGTTTAGGACCTTTGGGATTTCTGTGTCTTCCGGAGCTTGCGGAGCGTGATGGTCATACCGGAAACTACGGTCTGTATGATCAGATGATGGCAATGCAGTGGGTACAGCACAACATCGAGGCCTTTGGAGGTGACCCGTCCCAGGTGACTATTATGGGACAGAGCGCTGGAGCCATGAGTGTGCAACAGCACTGCATCAGCCCTCTGACGGATGGGCTTTTTTCCAAGGCAGTCTTAAGCAGTGGCGGTGGTGTCAGTCCGATGTTTAATACCAAAAACACCTACGAGGATCTCTACGAGTTTGGACAACAGGTGGAAAAAGAGGCAGGATGTAATACGTTGGAAGAATTCTTGTCTTTAGAACCGGAGAAGCTGTTTGCGGCATGGCAGATAGTAAAGAAATCGGATCGAAAATATGCCATGGTAGCTGCGCCTTGTCTGGATGGAAGGCTCCTTGTAAAAGGTGCAATGGATGTGGCCAAAGCCGGAGAACAGAAAAATATCCCATATATGTTGGGTTCTACAAGCCAGGATGTTGCTCCGCCATTTTTTTTTTCCATGGCGAGAAAATGGTGTCTGCGCCAGGACAGGCAACACAAACAGCCAAGCTTCTGCTGGTTTTTTGACCGGAAGCTTCCGGGAGATGAAAATGGTGCATGGCATTCCAGCGATTTGTGGTATTGGTTTGGAACCCTGAAGAATGGTTGGAGACCGTTTGAACAGAAGGATTATGAGCTTTCTGATGCTATGAGCAGTTATCTGTGTCAGTTTGTGAAAACCGGCAATCCCAATCAGGAGGGTCTGCCTACATGGCAGCCAATTACGGAAAGCCAGAAGCACGTGCTACGCATAGGAGAAGGAAAAATCCGAATGGGTAGTGTGAATATGGCAAAGCTTTTTATCACAATGCTCACGAACAAAGCAGTCGGAGAATAGATCTGGGTGCTTCATACATAACACATTATAATTCCTCAAAAGGTATTTCCTGCTTTTTGAGGAATTTTTTTACCAGCTCATCCCATTGGAAGTCAAGATCCTTGTCCGTGGAGAATATGCGGTAGGACACCCCGGTGGTGAGGGTCAGAAGCTGGTTCTGATATTTAATATTCACAAAAATGCCGGATAAATCCTCCGGCTTGTAGCTGCTGTTTAACTGTCGCAGTGTGTTGGCAAGATTCTCAGGGGAAAGAGAAAACACAATTTTAAAGTAAGCAGGTGTTCTCTTTCCTTTCATCAGGTCAAAGCATTGGGTTCTGACCATGGAAAAAGGAAATGCGCTGTACCCGGTTAAGCCCATTTCATCCAATTCGCTTTCGGTGTAGAGCTCCTTTTTGATGTGACCATCGATGACAAAGGAGGCCCCATTGATTATGGTGGCTTCCTGAAGCAGAAAGTGGTCAAATACTTCTGTGCGAAGAAGCTTATTCATAAAGTTTTTTACGTCTACTAATTCCAGTGCAATCATATTAAAAGATGTCCCCTCTTGGATTCTAAAAAGTATGGGAAAATTATACCATATTTCCCACAAATATAGTACAATATGAAAAAAGAATGGTGTATCAGGCTGGAAAATGTGTATAGGTTCAATGCCTGTTATGAGAAGTACATCGGAGTTTTTGGAGGCAAATATGACAGAACAAGAATTATTATTGCAGATGCTGGAGGCTGGTGTGACACCGGATGGATCTGTTGCAGAAAGCGAGAGAAGACTGCTTGAGGCAGGCTTTGAAAGCTTATATTACGGGGAGAACTGGGAGCTTGTCCCGGGTGGAAAATATGTGCTCAACCACAATGATACCGCATTGTTTGGTTTTACTGTGGGTAAGGACTATGAGACGGGACAGATGGTACGTATGGCCGCAGCCCACACAGATCACCCATGCTTTCGCATCAAACCAAATGGTGATTTTCAGACGGACATCTATGCTCAGGTCAATGTGGAGGTGTACGGTGGACCAATTGTAAACACATGGTTAGATCGTCCTTTAGGAGTGGCTGGAAGAGTGGCCGTGAGAAGTGAGGAGCCATTCGCTCCGGTAATGCGCTACTTCAAGAGTGAAAAACCTCTTATGACCATTCCAAATGTGGCGATTCATTTGAATCCAAAGATCAATTCCGGAGTGGAACTGAACAGACAAACGGACCTTATGCCTATTCTGGATTTGATTCCGGGGGAGGAAAAGACCAATGGTTATTTCCTGAACTATCTGGCAAAAGAGCTTGAGGTTGCAAAAGAAGATATCTTGGACTTTGAACTCAGTGTCTATTGCTTTGAAAACCCATGCTATGTGGGACCGGAAGGAAAGCTTCTATCTGCTCCAAGACTGGACAACCAGACCTCTGTGTCAGCTTTGGTGTCTGCTTTGATTGGCGGAGAGAGAGCCAAGGGCGTGAATCTCATTGCACTTTTTGACCATGAGGAGGTTGGAAGTGGAAGTAAGCAGGGGGCGGCGTCTACCCTGTTGAAAGAGCTTGTAAGTAGAATCCTTTTGAATCTTGGTGCAAGCCAAGAGGATGTTATGAGAGTATGCTATGACTCTATGATGCTTTCTGTGGATGTGGCTCATGGATTCCATCCAAACCATGGAGGCAAATACGATATTACCAATCATCCTGTCCTTGGAAAGGGATTTTGTATTAAGGAGGCATGCTGTCAGACCTACGCCACCGATCCGGAGGCTATCGCAATTTTGTGTCAGATTTGTGATGGGGCCAAGGTTCCATATCAGAGATTTTTGAACCGCTCCGACATCAGAGGTGGAAGTACCTTAGGTGCTATTGCCTCTTCCCTTTTCCCGATGAAGACAGTAGATATCGGGGTGCCGCTTCTTGCGATGCACTCTGCAAGGGAGCTTATGGGAGCTTGTGATCAGGATGCCCTGGTTAACGGAGTGAAAGCATTTTTTCAGGCATAGGAGAACAAAACTAGTTAAAGGATGAAAAAGCTGGAAGAATATGATGCAACTCAAGGAAGGTAATAACGATCAAAGTGCATATTGTTATGAAGAGGTAATAAATATAATAGAAAGTGCAAGACGCTTTGGAAATCTCCCGGGAGTGGAGGTTTCCGGAGCGATGCAAAGACAATTGGGATATCCTGCAAGGAATATTCCTTTTGTGCATGTGGCGGGAACTAATGGAAAAGGCTCTGTATGTGCTTTTCTCACCAGTATCTTAAAGGAGGCCGGCCTAAAGGTAGGTACCTTTACTTCGCCTCATTTGGTGGATTTTGAAGAACGAATCACCGTGAATGGGGAGCAAATTCCAAAGGAGATGGTGGCAGAGCTTGGCAATCAGATCCTGAAACGGGATTTTCAGGTTAAGGGTACCATGTTTGATTATTGTCTTGTAATGGCTCTTTTATATTTTGAGAGAGAGCATTGTGACATTATGGTCCTTGAGACAGGGCTTGGAGGAAGGCTTGATTCCACCAATTCCGTGGGAGTTCCGGAGGTTTCTGTGATTACAAAGATTGGCTTCGACCATACCGCTATTCTTGGGAATCGGTTATCGGAAATCGCAGGAGAAAAGGCAGGTATTTTGAAAGAAGGTACCTATTGCGTTATGGAAGCCCAGGAGCCGGAAGCCGAGCATGTTCTTACGGAGGTCGCAAAAAGGGTTGGATGTGCCTACAAGCTTCTTCAACCATCCGATTTGGAGGAAGTATTCACCTATGATATGAGAATCCTGGGAGTACACCAAAAGGAAAATGCCGCTGCTGCAATGGAAGCGGCAAGGATACTTTTAGGAAACAGGGGCTGGTCAGAAGAGAAAATGAAGCCTGTATTAAAAAAGGCTGTGGAGGAAACCACCTGGGGTGGCCGCATGGAGCTCCTTTCAAAGGAACCGTTCTTTATGGTGGATGGAGCTCATAATGGTCACGGTGTGCTGGCGCTACGGGACAGTCTTAAGTATCTGTACCCCGGGGAGAAATTTCATTTTATCATGGGGGTCATGGCCGATAAGGATTACAAGGAAATGGTGAAGGAGCTTCTACCACTGGCCTATGATTTTGTAACCGTTTCTGTGGATTCTGACAGAGCCCTGCCGGAGGAAGAGCTGGCAGACTTTATTGAGTCCCAGGGAGTCCCTGCAAGGGCAGAGAGTCATTGGGAGGATTTCCTGTGTCAGGTTATGGATGGATACCATGGAAAGGAGAAAACCATCGCATTTGGTTCTTTATATTTTGTTGGGGATACAAAACGGCTGTTTTGTAGGTACAAATGTAAAAGAAAATAAGCTATAATAGAAAAATCATGCATTGATAAGATAGGACGAAGTAGTATCAAAAAGAGAGGAAACCTATGAAAAACGTATGGAAGATTTTTGTGGAAGATGTGAAAGGGCTATGCACCAACGCCTTTGCTCTCATTATTGCAATTGCCCTTTGTTTTTTGCCGGCTCTGTATGCCTGGTTTAATATTTATGCCAACTGGGATCCCTATTCCAACACGGGAAATGTCAAGATTGCCGTTTGCAGCTTAGACGAGGGCTGGACCAATAAGGATAATGAATTCATCAATATGGGTGACAATATCAAGGATAACCTTAAGGAGAAGGACAGCATTGCCTGGACCTTTGTGGATGATAAAGAGAAGACCATTGACGGGGTTCAGTCCGGAGAGTATTATGCGGCACTGGTCATTGAGGAAGATTTTACAGAGAGTCTCTATAATGCAGTGGGAGAGAATTTCAAGAATCCGAGAATCACTTATTATGAAAATCAGAAGAAAAATGCTGTAGCAACCAAGATTACGGATACGGCGGTATCTACCCTTCAAACCACGATAAACGAGCAGTACATAAAAGCAGTGACAGAGACGATATTCGAAAAATCCAATGAAATTACAAAGGATTATGAAGACAAAAATAGTGTAGAAGAATTTACAGAAAAGCTTAGAAGTATAAACGAAAGTCTTCAGGGCTACAGTGCTATGGTAGAGACCTTTATGAGTGGGAATGAGAAGGTTGGAGATGCATCTGCGAATCTTGTTCAGAATTTGGAGAAAGCTGATGGTTCTATTGATTCCTCCATTCAAAATCTGGGGGAGGCTCAGTCCGGACTTGCCAGTACACAGGCATCCTATGAGACCTTTAGTACACAGATTAATGGCTCATTAAATAATCTAAATCAATCCCTGAATACGATGTCGAAGACAATTGAAGATTCCAAATTGCAGGATAATCTGGAAGCATTGGGAGAAAGTGTTAAGACACTGGGAAAAGCAGCTGAGGATGCAGCAGAGTATTGTGAGACTGTGAAAAAGGATTTGGAAGAACACAACCCTGCAGGAGTGAATGACGGCATCATCAGACAGCTTGAGGCTGCGGAGAAAATACTGCATTCCATTTCCGAATCCACAGGGGAAATGAATACTTCCCAGATTGCGGCAAGTACTGTGGATGCCATGAAAACTGCAATTGTAGGATACGAAGGACAGGTGAAACAGGTACAGGATATCTATAACAATGAGATTTATCCCCAGGTGAATGATATGTTAAATCGCATGTCATCAACTCTCGGTAATTTGGCAGAGATTCTTGGAAATCTGTCAGATACCATGGGCTCCATGAGTGAAATTTTTGCGGGAGTGGATACCACTCTTGATACGCTAAATATGAGTCTCGAGCAGATGAAGGAGATTATCGACCGCACCTCCAACAAGCTGACCAAGATACTGGAAGAAATTGATGGGGCGGATGAAGAGGAGAAGGTCGATATTATTATGAAGCTTCTGAACGGGAATCCGGAGAGCTACAGCGAGTTCTTTTCACAGCCGGTTAAAGTAAAATCCAACTACATCTATGAGATTAAAAATTATGGTTCCGGGGTAGCTCCATTCTATACAACTCTGGCTATCTGGGTAGGAATGACCATTTTAGTTTCTATGGTAAAGGTCCATGCACATCCCCAGACCGTGCTAAATCCAAGCCCGGCCCAGCTGTTTTGGGGAAGATATCTGCTGTTCTTTATTCTGTCCCAGATACAGGCCTTAGTGATTGTTCTTGGAGATATATTCCTGTTGAAGATTCAGTGCTTATATCCATTTCAGTTTTGGGTAGCAGCAGCCATGGCATCCTTGGCCTTCTCCATGCTAATCTATTCCCTGACCATATCCTTTGGAGATATTGGTAAAGCATTGGCAGTGGTTGTGATGGTTATTCAGATCGCGGGATCCGGCGGAACCTATCCCATCGATGCACTTCCGGGATTCTTCCGAGCGGTTTATGTATTCTTCCCATTCCCGTATGCCATTGATGCCATGCGAGAATGCATTGGAGGTATGTATCAGAACACATTTGCCATTTGCATGCTGGAGCTTTTGATTTTTGTTGTGGCAGGGCTTCTCATTGGATTGATTATTCGAGTGCCATTTATCCATTTGAATCACTTTATTGAGAAGAGAATGGAAGATACGAAGGTTTTGTAAAGGAGGTTTCCCGTGAAGAAAGAGAAAAAAGTCAAGGATTTGGAACGTATGTATTATCTGTTTGCGGAATATGAAAACTCCGTACATGAACAGAACCTGAAAAAAATCCGCATCGGAATCCGGTGTATCTGGATTGTTCCAGCCATCTTTTTGTTATTAATGCTCTTTACCGGAAGTTCTAAGATTATTTTCTTAGTCTTATGGATTGTTAGTTTGTTTGGAATTTCGGTGTATCTCATCGGAGTTGAATATTCCGATTATCAGCTGCAAAAGAAGATTAACGAGATAAAGGGAGCCGGAGAACGCGAGATGGACAGTTTAATTGAGGTGCCGGAGATTGTG
Organism: Agathobacter sp.; assembly: GCA_022767075.1. Taxonomy (GTDB): domain Bacteria; phylum Bacillota; class Clostridia; order Lachnospirales; family Lachnospiraceae; genus Roseburia. The sequence goes on from JALEPP010000114.1 coordinate 10,564, forward strand.
GAGATAAAGATGCAGCAGGCCATGGAACGATTGGAAAATCTGGAGCTTGCAGCCACAGAAGAACAAAAGAAACTGGAGGATAATCATGAAGAACATCATTAAAGTGTTTCAATCAGATTTTAGACGGTTAAGCACCAACGTGGTGGCACTGGTGATCGTAATGGGTTTGTCCATTATCCCCGCTCTTTATGCATGGTTTAATATCATGTCAAACTGGGATGTTTATGGCCCAAACGCCACTTCTCAGATGAAGATTGGAGTTTTTTCGGAGGACGAAGGAATTGCCATCAAGTCTTTGGAATTAAATATTGGAGAAAAGGTAGTGGAAGGCCTAAAGACCAATGATTTGATTGGTTGGGAATTTACGGACAATAAGGAGGCAGCAATTGAAGGAGTCTATTCCGGAGAGTACTATGCTGCTCTTATCATTCCAGAGGATTTTACCGTGGATATGATCAGCTTTATTGGAGGAGATATTGAGAATCCTACCATCCAATATTATGAGAACAGCAAGAAAAATGCCATTGCAACAAAGATTACCTCAAAAGCGCAAAAGGCAGTCCAGGAACAGGTGAATGTGACCTTCATTGAAACGTTAACAGAGGTGGTTGCCAAAGCCAGCGAGACCCTTACGGGGATGGAGACCTCAGACGGAAGCCTTATGAACACTACCCTCAACAGACTTCATGAGATGGATGACAGTTTGTCTACTTATGTGAATCTGTTAAATACCTTAGCTCTTGTAACCGATTCGGCTGGGGATCTGGTGGAAAGCAGTCAGGCAATGATTCCAAATGTGGAGTCGATTTTGGAAAGCAGTCAGTCTACCGTCTCGGGAATGCAGGGATCGGTCCTTTCAGCCTCCAGAACAGCAGATGCCCTGGCAACACTTATGGAGATGAGCTTTGACAGTTTAATTACGCAGATGGAGGGGGTCAGTGAACAGGTGGACCAGCTTCCAGCAATAGGAAGCTATGTAAAAGCCAGTGAAGTAATTGACCAGCTGGAGCCGGTTCTGGATCATCTGGAGTCTATATTAGGAACCGTGTCCGGTCAGGATACGTCACAATTGCAGCTTGCCATTGAAAATCTAAGAGGCTCCATGGACAGTATCAAGAGCAAAGCAGACATGACTCAGGAGGAACTGGCGAGTCTTCAGAAGGTTCTTTCGGAACAGCTCAAAAATGTAGTTCAGGAAACAAAGGCGGTTAGCAGTTCTTTTTCTAACAATATTGCTCCACAGCTTAAGAATGTGGTGTACAATGTGCAGGATGTACTGGTTGAAACCAACAGCATGCTCAATAGTATAGATGGCAATTTCAGTGGAATCAATCTTGCTCTTGAGGACTATAAAATCACTTTAGATCAGGGAACCACTAATATCTCTGAAACGGCCAGATCCATTGAAGAAATTCAGGGAAAACTTCAGAATATCATTTCCGGATTGGAAGAACTCAATGACAATGAGGCTTATCAGGAGGTGCTGGAGCTGTTTGAGAATAATCCGGAGATGATTGCTCAGTTCATATCTTCTCCTGTGGAGATGAATACGGAGGCTGTTTATCCGATTTCCTCCTATGGATCTCAAATGGCACCATTTTATACGGTACTTGCTCTTTGGGTAGGGGGATTAATTGTAATGGCTTTAGTACATGTTCATGTAAAACCACATCATGATATTCCAGCGGACTTGAAGCCATATCAGGCTTATTTCGGAAGATATATTACTTACTTTCTGATCTGTTCTGCCCAGGCTACCATTACGGTACTTGGAGACTTGTATTTTGTGCAGATCCAGTGTGTACACCCATTCCTGTTCTGGGTTGGGGCAATGTGTATCAGCTTTGCCTTCTCACTGCTTATGTATTCCCTCACCGTGGCCCTTGGAAATGTGGGAGAGGGAATCGCGGTAATCCTTTTGGTTATTCAGGTAGCCGGAGGTGGTGGAACCTTCCCGGTGGAGGTATTACCGGAGGCATTCCAGATGATATACAAGTTCCTTCCATTTGGCTATGCCATGGACGCTATGAAGGAATGTGTTGGCGGATTCTACCGCTTTACCTATGTGAAATGTCTTGCAGTTCTTGGAATTGTAGTATTGATTTCTCTGTTCATTGGCCTGGTGGTAACCATTCCGTTTAAAGGTCTTATGGAGAAAATCGAAGAGAGTAAGGAAAAATCTAAGGTTATGTTGTAAAAGTTATAGTATTTATAAAATTTTGCAATAGAGAAATGAGGATTGCTCCCTAGACAAACATAAATCAAAGTAATAGAATTGTTTTTAATCAGAAAGAGGAGGAATATCCTATGGAAAAGAAGAATTTAGATTGGGCAAACCTTGGATTTGGCTACATGGTAGCGGACTATCGTTACGTATCTAATTATAAAGATGGAAAGTGGGACGACGGCGAGATTACCACTGACGCCAATATTACCTTAAATGAATGTGCTGGGGTGTTCCAGTATTGTCAGGCTTGTTTTGAGGGATTAAAGGCATATACCACAGAGGATGGAAGAATCGTATGTTTCCGTCCGGACTTAAACGCAGCCCGTATGGCAGATTCTGCCAGACGTCTTGAGATGCCTGTTTTTCCTGAAGATCGCTTTGTAAAAGCAGTAGAAGAGGTTGTAAAGGCCAATGCTGCATGGGTACCACCTTTTGGCTCAGGAGCAACCCTTTACATTCGTCCATATATGATTGCAACCAATCCTGTTATCGGAGTAAAACCGGCGGATGAGTACCAGTTCCGTATTTTTGTAACTCCTGTTGGACCATATTTCAAGGGCGGCGCAAAGCCTCTTACTATTAAGGTGTCCGACTTTGACCGAGCAGCTCCAAATGGTACCGGTCACATTAAAGCAGGACTTAACTATGCCATGAGTCTTCATCCAATCGTACAGGCTCACAAAGAGGGCTTTGATGAGAATATGTACCTGGATCCGGGAACCAGAACCAAGGTTGAGGAGACCGGTGGAGCCAACTTTATCTTTGTGACAAAGGACAATAAGTTCGTCACTCCAAAATCAGACAGTATCCTTCCTTCTATTACCAGAAGATCTCTGATGGAGGTTGCTGAGAAGTATTTAGGACTTACTGTTGAGCACAGAGAAGTGTTTTTTGAGGAATTAAAGGATTTTGCGGAGTGTGGTCTCTGTGGAACGGCAGCAGTTATTTCTCCGGTTGGTAAGATTTATGATCACGGAAAAGAGATCTGCTTCCCAAGCGGTATGGAAGAGATGGGACCTACCACAAGAAAGCTTTATGAGACTCTTACCGGAATCCAGATGGGTGAGATAGAAGGACCGGAAGGATGGGTTCATGTAATCATGGAGTAAGGAAACGAGACACTTGTGTTTTCTTATAAAATCCGATAAAATGTGTTCTATGAATGCTATTATCGAACAACTAAGAAAAGAAGAAAATTGCAGAGAGAATTTAAGCAAGCTTAGAGAACTTGTGAAAACCAACGAAAGAAAAGCCCAGTGTATCCAGGTAGAAGGATACGCTGAGCTTTTTGCACATTTTTTGGACAGTGAAGATGCCAAAACCAGAAAGAATGCGGCTCTTTTACTGGGGGATTTGGCTTGCCAAAATCAGATGAATACCCTTCTTGCCCATTATCAGAACGAGACCACAGAATTTGTTAAGGGAGCGTATCTGGAGGCGTTGGCAAAGCTTGATGTGACGGAGATTTTGGACCAGCTGATGAAGCTTTTGGAACAGTTATCTGACACAGAGATTACGGTGGAGAATCGCAAGCACATGGAGGCACAGATGCGTCCCCTTCGCAGTATTCAGCTGAAATATCAGGGGAAAAAGGTCCATCGCATGGTGCCCCATCCAAAGGGAAAGGTGATTCTCACCTGTAATCGAGAGGTAAGGGAAGTCTTAAGACGTTCCATCACTTCAGGAAGAGCCACAGCCCATCCTCTTGGTGTGTTGGTGGAGTGTGAGGATTTGCATCAGATTACGGCCAATCGCCTGTATCGTGAGCTCCTTTTCCCGGTATCGGTAAAGGGACTTTTGGAACCGGACCCGGATGTTGTGGCAGAGGCCTTGTGGAACGCAGATATCCTTGGACAGCTTTTGGAATTGCACGGGGAAGAGGGACCTTACTCCTTCCGCATTGAGTTGAAGAGCTCCATGGGGCTTGACAAAAAGAGTATTTTTACGAAGCGTATGGCTGGGGCATTGGAGCGCATGTCTAAGGGACAGCTTTTAAATTCTACCACGGATTACGAGGTGGAGATTCGATTGGTTGCCAATAAGGAAGGAAAGCTTTATCCATGTATGAAGCTAAAAACGGTGCCACAGCATCGCTTTTACTACCGTAAGAATTCCATTGCGGCATCCATTCATCCTGCAACGGCGGCGGTAATCATGGAGCTTGCCCAGCCATATATGAAGGAGCATGCTCAGATTATGGACCCATTCTGTGGGGTGGGAACCATGCTCATTGAGAGACATAAAAAGCTGCCGGCCAGACAGATTTATGGTACGGATATCTATGGGGAGGCAATTGAAAAAGCAAGAGAAAATGCAGCGCTTGCAGGGGTGAATATCAATTATATCCACAGAGATTTCTTTGATTTTAAGCATGAGTACCTCTTTGATGAGATGATTACCAATATGCCTATACGGGGCAAGAAGACCAAAGAGGAGATGGATACGTTCTATGGTCAGTTCTTTGATAAGGTGTCACAGCATATGGCTCCGGGAGGGGTTATTATCATGTACACAAACGAAGAGGGTTTTGTAAAAAAACAGCTTAGACTTCATGAGAATATGAAGCTTCTGGATCAGTATCTCATGCAGGAGAAAAACGGGTTTTATCTAATGATTATGGAGATAAGGGGATAAGGAATCATGTCAGACAGTTTGACAAAGCTACAGGAACGATTTTGCCAGACCCATCAGGTATATATGACCTGTATGGGAAGAGACAGGGAAATATTGGCGCCAACCTATGGAACCCCAGGGGAGAAGCAGTTCCTTATGGAGCATATGGAAGTGGGCACCTATGGAAAGCTTTTTGATGTGCTTTTGGACAATAAGGTGGAGCGTGTGATGGAGCTGCCACTTGAAAAAGACTATATGAAATTGTGGGGCGTGGCGGTGCCGATAAATGGCAAGACCGAGATAGTATGGATGGTCGTTGGAGTCATAAAAGAGCTTTTGCCTTTTGGTGTAATGCTTCCGGAGGGGATGATGGTGACGTCCACGCAAGAGCTGGAGGATTCGGTTGCATTTTTGGAGTTTATATCAGGATACCTTGCGATGGTCCAGCAGGCCAAAAGAGAGGCTGCGTCCCTGGCAGAAAAGAGCCGAGGGGTAGAGGCGGAGCTAAAGGAACGCCTGCGTCAGAGTGAGACCCTTACCTCCATTCTCTATATGCTAGAATCTGAGGAAAGCTTTACGGATATTGCAACGGAGGTGCTTAAGTATACCTGCGACTATTTGAAGAATACAGGAGCTTTTTTAATCAAAGCGGATTCCTCCCGGAAGCAGGTGGAATTAATTTGTGAGCATGTGACCAATCCGGCCTTGGTCTATCAGCTGCCAATTCATCATTTTGCTATGGACAAGCTTCCGTTTTTTAATGGTCGTCCCTATATGATTTCTCAGGATACACCACTTCCTGCGAACTTTAGAGAATTTTTTGGAGAGATGGGATGGGGAGCTGCTATTTTCCTCCCGATGGAAATGAACTCGGTGGAACCAATGTATCTGGGCTTTTATCAGAAAAAAGGGAGAAACTGGACCGTTGATGAGATTCAGTTTGTCAATGATGTAAAGAGAATCCTTCAAAGCATCCTAAATAAGCGAATTGCTAACAATTCCCTGGCAAGCTCCTACGCTGCTTTGGAGGCTATTTTAGAGCAAAAGGGAAATGGTGTTTTGGTCTGGGATGAAGGCTCTGATCATGTATTGTACCGCAATCAGGAATTTCTTCACATGATGGAGGAAGAATTTGAGGTAAAAGAGGACCTGGCAGTGCAAAGGGCAAAAGAGTTCTTCCTGGCAAAGGAAGAGGGAGAGGTCCTTTTGGCAAGACTGGGACACTGGGTGGATTATCGCAAATCCAAAATACAGTGGGTGGATGGACGAAGTGTCCATCTGTTGTCTGTGTATGACGTGACAGAAAAGAAGCTCTATCAGCAGAAGATTGAAAAGCAGGCCAACAACGATTTCTTAACCGGTCTGTACAATCGAATGCGCTGTGAACAGGATCTGGAGGGACATCTTCAAAGGGCAAGAGAGTCCGGAGAACCGGGAGCGGTGTTATACATCGATTTGGATGACTTTAAGCACATTAACGACGGACTGGGAATGCAATATGGCGATGTGCTTTTGAAAGCTATCTCCAAGAGCCTAAGAGAAATCCCAAAGGTAGATAAAAACTGTTACCGCATGGGAGGAGATGAGTTTATTATCCTTATTGCGGGAGATGCGTACCAAAGCTGTGACGACATCTGTAAAGAGATTCGTGAGATTTTTATGAAACCATGGTATTTGAAGGGTGGAGAATACTACTGCACCATGAGTATGGGTATTGCAAAATATCCAAAGGATGGCGATACCGTGGAGGAATTGATTCAAAAGGCGGATGCGGCGCTTTTTGAAGCAAAACGCACCGGAAAGAATCGTATCTGTACTTACTGTCACGATGTGGAGGGCGGCTCTTATCATAGACTTGATATGGAAAAGAACATGCGCAATGCAACAAAGAATTCCTGTGAGGAATTTGAGGTGTATTACCAGCCTATTATGGATATGAATAAGCCGGGGCATCCATGCTGCGGCGCGGAGGCTCTGGTGCGCTGGAATTCCAAATCCATGGGCTTTTTGAGTCCGGATGATTTCATTCCATTGGCAGAGTACTTAGGACTCATCAATCCCATTGGGGAGTATGTGCTTTCCACTGCAGCAAAATGCTGTAAGAGCTGGAATGATTTGGGACACCCGGAGTATAAGGTCAACGTCAACCTGTCGGTGATGCAGCTGCTGCAGGTAGACATTGTGGAACGAATTGAAAATGTCTTAAAGGAGACAAGGGTGAATCCGGCAAATCTTACCCTGGAGGTGACAGAGAGTCTTGCAATCAATGACATGGAACGCATGAAGGCGATTCTTGGTCAGATTAAGGCACTTGGAGTTAGGGTGGCACTTGACGACTTTGGGACCGGTTTTTCTTCCTTAAACCACATCAGGGAAATGCCCATCGATGTGATTAAAATAGACCGCTGCTTTATTGAGAATATCCCGGGGGATTCCTATGCGGGAACCTTCGTAAACATGGTGGCCGAGCTTGCGGGAACCATTGGAATGCAGGTATGTGTGGAAGGAGTGGAATACAAGGAGCAGGTGGA
>JALEPP010000178.1 GCA_022767075.1 Agathobacter sp.
ATCACCTATGTCAGGGGAGAACGCTGCGAGTTTTCTGCGGCAAACGGTTATGACACCGTAAAAGACCTTCTGGAGTCCGGCAAAAAATTCACAGCTGTATTCTTAATATCCGACATGATGGCTTTTGGAGCATACAAAGCAATCAAAGAAAAAGGCATGCGAATCCCGAGGGATATCTCCGTAGTGGGATTCGACGGCTTAGAATTAACACAGTATTATCATCCTGCACTTACCACTGTAGAGCAGCCATGTGACCAGATGGTTAAAGCCTCCATCGACGTCCTCCTTGGCGCAATCAACAATGGCAATGTAGGTGAGCAGCGTATATTTCCGGCTCAACTCATCGAAAGGGAGTCCGTAAAGATGATGGAGTAGGACATGCGCATAAATAATAAGGGTTGCAACCGAAAGGCTGCAGCCCTTTATTTAAACCCCGGGGCTAAAAACTAGCCCCATATTTTTTGCCCAAAAACTTTGCCCTAAGAAAACTCATAATCTTCTTCGGCCAGGAAATCGGATCCGTATTCAACACCCTAAGGCTCCCTACCCGATACTCGGGATGGTGTCTCAACCACACATTAAATAAAATCTCACTGACCCTACCAAACAGCCTGGCATCAAAGCTGCTAAGACCATCCACATCCACAACCTTCTCCAACTCAAACAGAATCGGAAAAAGCCACTGACAGTACTGATCCAACACCTCCCGCTTAGCAATCATCATATTATACATATGACCGCCACGCTGACGATACACCTTATCACAATCAGAAAGATACTCCGGACACATTTTCCCAATCAGCTCACGAGTCAAATCCAGATGCCTTCCGTCATGGGTGTGGCTGTAATGAGAGTAAAGGGTCTCAATTCCGTATATGGTCTTCCCTGGAACCACAATATCACAGGTCGCAAACAGTTCTTCTAGTTTTGAAGAACACACTACACATTCCTCCCAGGGATGTTTTTTGCAGTAAGCCCTAGAGCAATCGGAAAGATGTCTGCGATAATGAACCAGACCAATCACATCGGCATCCAGATTTTTCCAAGCCCAATAGAGTCCGGTAAGCTCGCAAAAGTTTGGATTTTTTTCAGAGATATTCACTCCATCATCATCTCGTTGTACATCCCACCCAAAGATGGAAAAAGTATCCTTCCCAGCAGCACCAACGTGCACCGGAAGATAACAGCTATCCTTAGGGATGGAATATGGTTTATGCATAGCAATCAGCACTTTTATTTTCATAAGAACCTCATCAAAATCAAATCACTCTCGTAACATCCATTACTATCTAGATTTTAAGATA
>JALEPP010000146.1 GCA_022767075.1 Agathobacter sp.
GATGGACAACCTCTATGCAAACGGAATCTATACGATTTTGGCAACTCCAACCGGAGCAAGACCTGCCTGGTTGGATCAGAAGTATCCGGAGTGTATGCGTGTAGACAGCATGGGAGTTCGTTATCACCATGGAGTGAGACATAATCACTGTATGAGCGCTCCTGTTTTTCGTGAGAAGGCAGCCGTTATTATCACAAAGCTTATGGAGGCAGTGGGAGATCATCCGGGGCTTATTATGTTCCATGTGAACAATGAGTTTGGAGGAGAATGCTTCTGCCCTCATTGCGTAGACCGTTTTCAAAAATACCTTGCCAACAAATTTGACAATCATATCGAGGATCTGAATAAGGCCTGGTGGACTACTTTTTGGAGCCATACCTACAACAGCTTTGAACAGATTGAACCACCATTTGCCAATGGTGAGTTCAGTATTATGGGACTGAACCTGGAGTGGAAGCGTTTCACCACCTGGAGCATGACCGATTACATGAAATTCGAGATTCAATTGTTGAAGGAAAAGAGACCGGACATTCCTGTGACTACTAATTTTATGAAACTGTATGATGGTCTGGACTATCGTGAGATGGCAAAGGAGCTGGATCTGGTAAGTTGGGATTCCTACCCTGCCTTCCACAACGACGGAGAGACCTTGTTTGACACCCTGACAGAGAATTCCTTCGATCACGTAATCGTACGCTCCATGAAAAAGGAGCAGCCGTTCCTATTGATGGAAAGCTGTCCGGGGCCTGTAAACTGGCATCCGTTCAATAAGGTTAAGAGACCGGGAATCCATGAGCTGGCAGGACTACAGGCTATAGCATGTGGCTCAGACAGTGTGCAGTATTTCCAGATTCGAAAAGGCCGTGGTTCCTATGAGCAGTATCATGGAGCAGTTATTGACCATCTGGGGACATCGGACACCAGAGTATTTAAGGAAGTTGAAGCTTTGGGAGAAAAGCTTGCAAAAATAAAAGAAATACAGGGCTCTGTGCTAAAGCCTAAGGTAGCACTTATCTACGATTGGGACACCAGATGGGCTATCGCAGGTATGAAAGGGCTTGCAGATGAGACCAAGCAATATGATAAGACCTGTTATACCTGGTACAGACAGCTGGTGAAGCTTGGTGTGGATGTGGATATTGTGCCACAGACGGAGGATATGACAGAGTACAGTCTAATCCTTGCTCCTATGATGTACCTATTAAAACCCGGTGTGGGTGAGAAGCTTACTTCCTTTGTGGAAAATGGAGGAGTTCTTTTGGCTTCCTATTTGACAGGATACGTAGATGAACACCAGCTTTGCTATCTGGGTGGCTTTCCTGGGCAGGGATTAAAAGAACTCTTTGGCATTATCAGTGAAGAAATCGATACCCTCTATCCTAAGGATGAGAACCATGTGGCACTGGAATGGAACCAAAAGGCACTGGTGAAGGATTACTGCGAGGTACTTCGGGTGCAGGATGCCAAGGTTCTTGGAACCTATGAAGAGGACTATTATGGTGGCATGGCAGTTCTTACCGTAAAAGAAAAGGGAAAGGGTGCAGCCTATTATGTGGCAGCAAGAATGGATGATGCATCCATGAAAGAACTGCTTCGGAGACTCTGTACAAAAGCCCAAATCCCTGTGATGAATTATCCGGACGGAATGGAAACCCATGTGCGATATGGGGAGGCGGCAACCTATCGGTTCATTCAAAACGACACGGAGTTTCCACAAAAGGTGGTGGTAGAGCCGGCATTGGAGCTGCTGACCGGAATGGAAGTTTCTGGGGAAGTAATTGTTGATAAATATGGTACTTTAGTGTTAAAATATCTCTGATGTTAGCAGAACAGTTCGTACAAAGTTTTTAGGAGTTAAATACTATGAGAAAAAAGATGACAGAGAAGGAAAGACAGAATTATGTTGCCATGCTTGGAAACATCATGGCAGGTGTGGTATATAACGTGATTTTCCTTTGGGAGTTCCTGAGCGGAAATCGTAATATCATTTCCCTGATAATCGGAATCGTTCTTGCATTATCGTTGCCGATTTCCAGCATCGTTTTCTGGAACAAAGACCATGAGAACGACATGATCAAGCATATTATTGCCGCAGGCTTTGCTGTGCTTTATACCTTTACCATCATAACAACCTCCAATTCCAATACCTATGTATTTGCATTGCCTATGGTTATCATGGTATGTGTATACAGCGATTTAAAATACATGATGAAGATTAACGGTGGTCTGTTGATTGAGAACTTCTTAGTGGGTATCCTTGGAATTACAAAGGGAATGTTTGGATTCCAAAGCGTGGGCAACAGCGTGCTACAGATGGTGGCCGCACTGATGATGGGAGTTGCTGCCTACTATGTTATGGCTGTTCTTGAGATTAACAGCAAGGAAAAGCTAAACGATATGCATCAGGCGAAAGCCAAGACCGATGATCTTCTTTCTCAGGTTACCGATATTTCCCAGCAGCTCAATGAAGGAATTGCAGCAATCAATGAGGCGGCAGTTGCACTTCGCGACGCGGCTGACCAGACCGGTGAGGCCATGGATGAGGTGGCTGATGGTGCAAGTGATACTGCAGAAGCGGTTCAGCATCAGTTAGTTCAGACTGAGACTATTCAAGAAAAGATTGAAAAGATTATGCAGGAGACCAATGAAGTATTTGAGAACATGAAGCAGACCATGGCTGTACTTCAGACGGGAAAAGAGGACGTACGTGTCCTGGCAGAGAAGGTAGAGGATTCCGTGACTCTTGGTGCGGATATTACATCTAAGCTTGAAACCTTGGATGAGTACATTGAAAAGATGCATTCTATCGTAGGACTTATTAGTGGTATTACATCCCAGACCAGTCTTTTGGCATTAAATGCTAGTATAGAAGCTGCAAGGGCCGGTGAAGCGGGAAAAGGTTTTGCAGTTGTTGCCGGAGAGATTTCCGGAATGGCTACCCAGACCAAGGACGCTACTGTGAACATTACCCAGTTGATTGACGGTGTGTCGGAAGCGATTAATCAGGTTGTGGATACGGTCCGCACTCTTATCGAAGGAATCAATGAGCAGAAGGACTCTGTAGAAAATACAGTAGGAAGCTTTAAGGAGATAGAATCCAATACAGAGAAGGTTCAGGATAACGTTGTTTCTCTGACCGGAAGTATGGAGGAACTGGAAGGCTCTAACAAGGAGATTGCAGATGATATTCAGCGTATCTCAGCGATTTCTGAGGAATTAACAGCCAGAGCCAATGAGACCCAGGAGGCTGAGAAGAACAATATGACTCATATTGAGCAGATCTCAAATATGGCACAAAAGCTTAGCCAGATTTCAAATTCATAACCCAAGTGATAATAATAGAACCTCTTCGTGTTAGGAACACGGAGAGGTTTTTTGTATATGATAAGGAAAAAGGCATGGAGTTCAATGGACGACTTTTTTAATTCGGAGGATTATCTGGATATCATAATTCCCAATTTGGAGCTTCCGGAGACCATAGAACCTCCTGAGGAGAAACGGATTATCGATGATGAACTTGGAGTGTTCTACTATAAAAGGGATAACCAGGCACCCTTGACGGATCAAAGCTATCCCTATGTGGTGATTCCAAGATGTCTTGGACTATTGGGAATCAAAGATGTGCAGGCGGCGGGAATCCCTCAGGTGAGACAGACACTTGGGTTGACCGGGAAAGGGGTGCTGGTAGGACTTGTAGATACGGGAATCGACAAAAGTGCTTCTTTTTTGCGGGATGAATTTGGTAAAACAAAGCTGATGGCTATCTGGGATCAGACAAAGGGAACGGATGCCTATGACGAAATTCTAAGTGGAGGAGGGGTGGAAGGAAACAGCAGATATGTATCGGAGGAAGGCTATGGAAACGATGAAAACGGTCATGGAACCTACCTGGCGAGTCTGGTAGATCAGGTGGCACCGGAGGTATCCTTTGTAGTGGTGAAGCTTAGAGAGGCAAAGAGATACTTGAGAGAGTATTACTACATTCCGGAACAGGAGCCGGCCTATCAGGAGAATCACATCATGGAGGGGATTGCCTTTTGCCAGAGTGTTGCCAGAGAAAAAGGGATGCCCCTAGCCTTGTGTATGGCATTAGGAAGCAATAATGGGTCTCATTCGGGAAGTGGAACACTTTCCGAATATCTGAATAAGGTGGCAGGAATCTGGGGACAGGTGGTAGTGGTGGCTACGGGGAATGAGGCTGGAAAGAGGCATCATTTTTTCGGCAGGACATCAGGACAGAGGAACGGGATACAAGAGGGACCTGTGGAGGTGGAAATTAATGTGGAAAGAGATATGACTGGCTTTTATCTGGAAACCTGGGCGGGGGCACCGGATTTGTATTATCTGGAAATCATTTCTCCCAGCGGTAAATCCTATTCCACCAATTACTACCGGTCAGACACCAGACATCAGTATTATTATCCCCTGGAGGGAACTACGGTGACCATTGACTATCGAAGTGTGGGAAGAAACCGGGGGGATCAGCTGATATTTGTGAGATTTGATCGTGCAAAGGCTGGCATATGGAGGATTTTGGTTTACCCAGGAAATGTATACGGAGGAACCTTTCATATGTGGCTTCCCATGGAGGGAATGCTGGAATCAGACGTCTATTTTCTGGAGGCAAATCCACAGGTGACACTTACCATGCCATCCGCCGCCCAGACCCCCATATCGGTGGGAGCCTATGAGGTGGACAATAATGCCATTTTTATTAACTCCGGAAGGGGCTATACGGCAGAAGGTAGGGTAAAACCGGATTTTGTAGCGTCAGGAGTAAACGTTCCTGGTACCTGGTTGGAGGGAGAGCCCTATCAATACACGGGTACCTCTCCTGCGGCAGCCATTACAACTGGCGCGGTAGCCTTGGTGTTGCAGTGGGGTGTAGTGCTTCAAAACAGGAAATATCTCAATTCCAGTAATGTTGGAAACTTTCTGATTCAAGGCTGCAAGAGAGATTTGGGAAGAACCTATCCCAATGACTTGTGGGGATATGGAGTACTGGATTTGTTTCAAAGCTTCTTGGAATCATAAGCAGTGTATAACTCAGAGAAAAGACTACTATGAAGGAATCGTATGGGAGGAGCAGGAAAAAAAGGAGAAAACGGTGGAAAAATCAATAGGAAATCACTATAATAAAGTACAATATCAGAAATGAAATACAACAGACAGTTTAACGGCTGCATGCCCCGGGCAGGCAGAACCGGGAAGAGGAGGAACCATGGAAATGAAGAGAATTGAGGGTGGTGTATGTGCTGCGCAGGGTTTTGTGGCAAACGGATTACATTGCGGACTTCACCCGGATCCAAATAAAAATGACCTGGGAATGATTTATTCCAAAGAGGTATGTAATACAGCTGCTGTATACACAACAAATAAAGTAAAGGGTGCGCCAATTCTGGTAACCCAAAAGAATCTGGAGAAATCAGGAGGACTTACCCACGGCGTGATTGTAAACTGCAAAAATGCCAACACCTGCAATGCAGATGGGGAAGAAAAAGCCGCAAGAATGTGTGAGCTTGCTGCAGAAGTTCTGGGCATCAAACCGGAGGAGGTGATTGTAGCTTCCACAGGTGTTATCGGACAGATTCTTCCAATTGAACCTATTGAAGCCCATGTCAAGGAATTGGCAGAGGGTCTTTCCAGAGAAAACCATATTGAGGCCGCAAAGGCAATTATGACCACGGATACCGTGAAGAAAGAGGTGGCGGTAGAGTTTTCTATTGGAGGAACCACCTGTGTCATGGGAGGTATGGCAAAGGGAAGCGGTATGATTCATCCAAACATGGCCACCACCTTGAACTTTGTAACCACAGATGTTGCCATTTCAAAAGAGCTTATGCAAAAAGCCCTATCAGACATTGTAAAGGTAACCTATAACTGCCTGAGCGTGGATGGAGATACCTCTACCAATGATATGGTAAGTCTTATGGCCAATGGGCAGTCCAAGAATCCGCCAATCACCTCAGAAGGCCCTGACTATGAGATCTTCAAGAAGGCGTTGTACGAGGTTCTGATGAATCTTACAAAAATGCTTGCAAAAGATGGAGAGGGTGCTAGTAAAATGTTAGAGTGTACGGTAGAGGGTGCTCCGGATCTTGACACGGCTATTATTGTGGCAAAATCGGTAATCCGTTCTCCTCTCTTTAAATGTGCAATGTTCGGGGAAGATGCCAACTGGGGAAGAATTCTATGTGCCATTGGCTATGCGGATGCAGAATTTGACATTACAAAAACACAGGTAAGCCTGCGCTCTGCCAAAGGAACCATTCTTGTGTGTGAAAATGGCTCCGGTGTTCCTTTTTCAGAGGATGAGGCAAAGGTTGTCCTGGGAGAGGATGAAATCTACATTGATATCAACCTGCATGACGGCGTTGCCACTGCGAAAGCGTGGGGATGCGATTTGACCTACGACTACGTTAAGATTAACGGAGACTACCGTTCATAAGAGATAGAAAAGGAAAGAACGTTATGAGTAAAAAAGTGACATTTATCGGCTGTGGAAATATGGCTACAGCAATGATTGCGGGAATGCTGGAATCCGGAAAGGTTGCAGCCTCTGATTTGATGGCCACAGCAAAGACCAGGGAGACCTGCGAGAAAAAAGCCAAAGAGTTTGGAATTCAGACTCTTACAGACAATGCACAGGCTGTAAAAGAAAGTGATGTGATTGTTCTTGCAGTGAAGCCGCAGTTCTATCAAGACGTTATTACTGAAATAAAAGAAGTGATGAAGGAAAATGCTCTTGTGATTTCCATTGCACCGGGGAAAACCCTTGAGTGGTTTGAGGAAGTCTTTGGCAGAAAGGTGAAGCTGATTCGTTGCATGCCAAATACACCGGCTATGGTGGGAGAGGGCATGATGGGAATCTGCGCCAATGATCTTGTGTCACAGGACGAGATTAACTGGTGGATCGATTTATGCCGGGGCTTTTCCAAGGCAGAAGTGGTACCGGAGAGACTGATGGACGTAGTGACTGCTGTAAGTGGAAGCTCACCTGCCTACGTATTTCTCTTTATTGAAGCCATGGCTGATGCCGCAGTAGCCGGCGGAATGCCAAGAAGCCAGGCATATACCTTTGCAGCGCAGGCGGTCCTTGGAAGTGCGAAAATGGTCCTTGAAACCGGAAAACACCCCGGAGAACTAAAGGACATGGTTTGCTCCCCGGCAGGAACCACCATTCAGGCTGTTCGTGTCCTCGAACAAAAGGGTCTACGAAGCGCCGTAATCGAGGCCATGGAAACCTGCCTCGACATATCACGAAACATGTAACCAATAACCGTGGGGAATCCCTTCCCTGCGGTTATTTTATTATTGGGGGGCTCATGAAATCTCACCCGGGGATTCAGAGGCATAGGTATTCTTCTTTGACTTTTCAAGACAGCTTAGTCTTTTCGGAGGCCCCACTCAAGCTTAATTTTCCTGTCCACCAACGGTTTGAACAATTCTGCCAAAAATTGTGCACCAAAGAAAGGCACTAGGCGCTTCTCGTCTGCTCCTCTAAGGAGGCACCTTCACGAATTTTATTTCGGGGGCTCTCTGTTTGT
>JALEPP010000011.1 GCA_022767075.1 Agathobacter sp.
AATATGGAATACGATATGAAAAGAGAGACACAGGAGGCAATCGATGCAGGAGAGAGAGCCTTAGCAAGTTTAAAAGCTGCGCAGGATGAATTATCAAGTGCAAAAAACTGGGGAATATTTGACATGCTGGGTGGAGGCTTTGTATCGACCTTAGTGAAGCATAATAAAATGGACAATGCAAAAAACTATATGGAACAGGCAAAATATGATTTGAGCGCATTTAGCAAAGAGCTACAGGATGTAAATATGACAGTGAATCTAAATATTGATACCCATGATTTCCTTACCTTTGCAGATTGGTTTTTTGATGGGTTGGTAGCAGACTGGTTAGTGCAGGATCGAATAAACGAAGCCAGGGGACAGGTTGATGAAGCGATTCGTCGAGTGGAAGCAGTATTAAGGAAGTTATATGGATATTTGTAAAAAATATAATAGATTTTTGTGGATGGGGGGAAAACACGAACGGAACAAGTAGTGGCAATTCGATATAAGTTGTCGTATAATATATGTTATACGACAACTTTGATGTTTTAGGGAAATATATGGAGATATATATAGATATATAGGGCATTCCTATTATTAAAAGGACTTCAAGAAAGGACTCTCCCATGTCAGACTATAAAGAAACCCAAAAGGCTATTTTTGTTGATAAAACTCTAGATCTTCTAGAGGAACTCCCAGAGTTTTGTGGAGCTTTCTATGATAAAAAACAGCTTCGGTTGGCCCCAAAAACCCAATATGATTACGCAACCAAAATGAAAATGTTTTTACATTTTCTCAAGGAAAACTATGAACAGCTTGATGGAATTGCCATTCGTGATATTACGCCAACAGATTTAAAATGGGTTGATAGCCAGATTGTTGCCAATTTCATCACATATATACGTTCCAGAACCGCTAGAAGCAATTCTATAGCTAAAAATAAGGTTTCTACAGCAGATAATTACATTGCGTGTGTTTCTGCGTATTTTTCTTTTTTAGTAAAGCAGAAACAGCTTACGGAAAATCCTTTCCTTGGAATCGATCGTGAAAAGAAAAAGCAGAAAAAGATTGTATACATAGAGGAAAAAGATCAGGGAAATTTCTTAAATACTGTCACCACAGGTCACGGATTATCAACTCGAAAGAAAGTGTTTTATGACAAGACGCAAATGCGAGATATTTGTATGGTTCAGCTCCTTATGGACACAGGAATACGTCTTTCAGAGCTTGTCGGACTGGATATTACGGATGTGGATTTGGACGGATATGCATTGCATGTCCAAAGAAAAAGTGACAAGGCAGGAACGGTGTATTTTTCTGGTGAAACAAAAGAAATTCTAGAAGAGTATTTGATTACCAGAGAGGATTTTGAACCAAATCCTAATGAAAAGGCTCTCTTTCTCTCTTCTGTTGGAAAAAATCGAGGATATCGCATATCTGGGCGCACGATAGAACGACGTGTAAAAGAGTTTGCGCTTGCTGCAGGAATACCAAACGCCGCCCAAATTACGCCACATAAGCTTCGAAGCACTTATGCAATGGATATGCTCCGTTATACAGGCTCTTTAGCCCTTGTACAGGCTCAATTAGGCCATGAACATATCTCAACTACTCAGATTTATGCTCAGAGTGAGGAAACTAAGAAGTATGAGGCTAGAGAGGTTCGTTCAAAAAATATTCCACATAACAGTCTATAAAAACAACCAAACCTCTATACCATTACACGGGTATAGAGGTTTGGCTGTTCAATCTGAGTAGTTTCGGATAGTTTCAAAAGCATCCAGTAGCTCTTCAGCGCTAGTTTCAAGAATAATTTTGCCTTTTTCAGCAGTTGCGCCTCTGGGATCACCGCCGATACCAATTGGTTTTCCTTCTTCTGTCACATAATCTTCTGATACCCAGTTCAAAGAGGCTCCCTTGACCTTGAATGGTTTAGCTCGATGACCAGCTTCACTATCTAATCACTATCTAATCACTATCTAATCGATTTATTGACTGCGTAAAAAAATTAATGAAAAACATTAAAAATATGTTGACAGAAATTAAAAAAGGTGTATACTGCAATTAACGATAAACATTAAATGTTTAGTGAAAGGAGATAAACGATGAAGAACGAAGCAATTGTGAAAATTAACAAAATGGGAAAAATTGGACTTGTGATTTCAAGAATCTGGTTCATCTTTGTATGTCTTGGATTAGTGGGTTGTATGATAGGTTTGGTGACAATTGCGTTCCTTCCAAATGATTTTGTTCAGATGGATATGAATGGGTCTGCTGAAATGAGAATCAATATTCCGGAAGCTTGGTTGGATGATGCACAGACTCCTGCAGATGATGCATTAAAGGCGTCCCTTCCTGGTAAAATTACTGTTGGTGATGATGGTGCATCTGTTGTATTAACGGAGGCAAGTGTTGACGGAAATACTCTCCGTATGTCGGGCTCTGGAGAGCTCTACTCCTTAGATTTTGGTAAAGTCAAGCTGGCAATTACATTTGCCATTATCAGTGTAATCTTTTTTGGGATTACTGCATTATTTGCTTGTAGACTTTGCAAGTCTATCAGAGATTGTGACACCCCTTTTGAAGATAAGGTAATTAAGAATATTCAGCTTGTTGCATATTCCTTAATCCCATGGTGCCTTGTAGATTCCATTTCAAATGTTGTACCTGGAATCCTGTTCCACACCGGTTCTGCTGGATTTAGCATTAATATCAGTACCCTTTTAATTTGCTTAATCATTCTTGCTATCGCTTATATTTTCAAATATGGCGCAAAATTGCAACAAGAAGCAGATGAAACCTTATAAAATTGAAAAGGAAGTAGATGGTGTATGGGAAAAATCATTTTGAGATTAGATCGTGTGATGGCCGATAGAAAGATGAGCCTGAATGAATTATCTGAGAAGGTTGGGGTTTCCAATGTAAACCTATCAAAAATTAAAACGGGGAAGATTAGCGCTGTCAGGTTTTCAACATTGGAAGCAATTTGCGAAGTGCTAAATTGTCAGCCAGGAGACATTTTGGAATATGATCCAAACGCCAATAGCGAGTAAAAATGAATAAAAAGAAGGCTTGTCATAAGCCTTCTTTTTATTCATTGTCGGGAACCGTATGTTGTAAGCACAAGGGCAATTCCATTCGGTTGGCTTCTAATAATTTTCGATTTGTTAGAAGCTCTTTTGTCTTTCCATCTGCTACAATCTCTCCGTGATTTAATAAAATCACACGATTACAGGTCTCAAGTATCATATCAAGATCATGAGATGCAATTATTTTTGTCTGAGGAAGTTGCTTGATGGTATTGATCAATGTTCGACGATTCATCGGATCTAAGGCCGTAGATGGCTCATCCATCAAAATTACTTCGGGATCCATGGCAAGTATGGTAGCTATGGCAGCCATACGTTTCTCTCCGCCGGATATTTTGTGATTATGCCGGTGCTTTAGTTCCATTAATCCTAATTTTTTCAGTGTCTCGTCCACGCGTTTTTCTGCTTCGTCTCGGGTGAAGCCGTAATTCATAGGCGCAAACATCATATCTTCATAAACAGTTGGCATGAACATCTGGTTGTCCGAATCCTGTAGAACGTAGCCTAGTTTCTTACGGATTTCAGGATAATTCTTCTTTTCTACCTCTAAGGAATCAACGATAATGTGACCTTCATGCTGCAACAAACCCAAAAGGATTTTCATAATGGTTGATTTCCCGGTCCCATTTGCACCGATAAGACCTATCGTATCTCCGTCTTTAATGGAGAAGGATAGATTTTTTATTACAGGTATCTCTTTTTCATATCCAAATGAAACATTTTCAAATTTAATCATTAGTTTATTACCTCATCAATAGATTCCCGATAGTTGCTGTCAAATTGACACCTCGGGCCATCAGGAAGAAAAAAAGACTTATAAGAAGATAAAGCAAACTATTCAAGTGAAATGGAACGGTTTTGGCGTGTGGAAATTCACCTTTATATCCTCTCAGCAGCATACTATTATAGAGCTCTTCACCCCTATCCATGGTTCTTAGGAGCAATTGGCCCAGAAATGAGCCCCATGCAGAAATATGAATACCTTTCTGTCCCGGTGCACGTAACATATATGCATCATACATTACGCCTACTTCATCCATCATCATTCCCACATAACGATATGTTAGCAAAAGAAGTGTTACCATCATATCTGGAACATGGATTCTTCGCAATGCTCCACAGATGGAATCTATGGAGGTTGTGGCAATTAGCAGGTAGGATGACATCAAGGAGAAAACTCCCTTCATCATCAAAGTAAGCATGGACACAACTCCACCGGTTATTGTGATGTTACCAAGCTGCAGAATTGGAGTATGGTCCAAAAATGGATTTACGATTCCCACTGCACATACAAGGGGGAGAACGACTTTTAACTTAATAAAACATGTTCTTATGGGAACCGCGGCTAGCTGAAACATTACAATTGGGTAGAGAATCATAGTCAATAGCCCGGAAAAATTGTATTTAGGAAATGAAATGACAATTACAATATATAGGATTGTTACTAAGAACTTGCTCAGTGGATGTAAGCGGTGAACGACGGAATCTTGTGAAGAAAGCATATCGATGTCTTTCAATTCCAATCGTTTTTCCAACAACTGACTCATTTATTTATCCTTTCAAAACAAATAATAAGGGCATCATTGACGATACCCTTATCATTCTATCATACTATTCCTTGTATCACATTAAGAAGTCTTCTTTTTGCGGAAAAATTTACCGGCAAAACAAATTAACGTAGCAGCTCCTGCCACAATTGCGGAACCAAGTAATCCGGATACGGTTGTTCCCGCCGCACTGTCACTATTGGAAAACGCATAATCAGGTAAAAAAGCAGTTTTTTCCTGAACCGTTCCGGTAAAGTCGGAAACAGCGCTTGAAATTCCATAGTTTTCTTCATCTAATCCCATATTTGCACTGTAACCAGCCTCTTCATTACCAAACATAGACCATTCCAGCCCATCTGGGTTTGAGCTGGCAAGAAGGCTTACTCCACCACCAATTACTGCAGCCACAATTGCTAAAATCAGTACAGTTGTCTTTAATGAACATTTTCCACTATTGGTTTCTGAAGGCAATACATCCATAAGGAGCTCTGGACGCATCTCATATACAAATAACAAAACTGCTGAAGTCACAAGACCTTCAATCAAGCCAATGGCAAGGTGAATTGGCTGCATAATAGTCACAAATGCACCAAATGGAAGCTCTGTAATTCCGGAAATTGAGGTTTCCAAAACAACGGAGAAAGCACCTAACTGGAGAGTGAGCACACAGCCCAAAACACACGCAAGAACAATCTTGATGCGGGTAGCTGCTTTTTCAGATTGGTTTGAAAATAGTTTTCCCTTCATTAAAGGTCTCCAAATGAGATAGTATCCTACGAAGCAACCATAAAAAGCCATGTTCCAAACATTTGCGCCAAGTGCCATAATGCCACCATCGGCAAAGAATAGTGATTGAATCAATAGAATGGTAATCATAGACAAAAAGCCTGCCTGCGGTCCTAGTAATGCAGTCAGCATCATACCACCACACATATGACCAGAAGATCCTGTTCCTGGAATTGTGTAATTAACCATCTGACC
>JALEPP010000016.1 GCA_022767075.1 Agathobacter sp.
TCAGAAATAAACAAATATTGACTCATTGCTTCTCCTTTCCATATTTATATTAAAAAAAGAGAATAAGCTGTCTGCTCATTCTCTTTTGTAATAATAATGCATATAATTAATAGTCTTCTTTCCTGTGTTCCAGATTCGCAAATTTGGTGTATTCCGGCAGCCATGCCAGTTTCACCGTACCGATAGGACCATTTCTCTGTTTTGCTATAATTACTTCTGAAATTCCCTTATCAGGTGAATCATGATTATAGTAATCATCACGGTACAAAAACATTACCACGTCAGCGTCCTGCTCGATTGCTCCGGACTCACGCAGGTCTGACAGCATTGGTCTGTGATCCGGTCTCTGCTCCACCGCACGGGATAGCTGAGACAGTGCAATAACCGGTACGCTGAGCTCTCTGGCCAAGGCCTTGAGAGATCGCGAAATATCCGAAATCTCCTGCTGTCTGGAATCACTGCTTCTTCCGGAGCTGCTCATAAGCTGCAGGTAGTCAATGATGATTAGCTTCAAATCACTTTCCAGCTTGTACTTACGGCATTTACTTCTCAATTCGGAGATACTGATACCCGGAGTATCGTCGATAATCAGCTTCGAGTTACCTATAACTCCTGCTCCTGCAATCAGCTTCTCCCAGTCAGCATCCGACATATTACCTGTACGAAGAGCCTGGGCATCCACCCCTGACTCCAGAGAGAACATACGGTTTACCAGCTGCTCCTTTGACATCTCCAAAGAAAAAATTGCCGTACACATATCCTTGTGGAACGCCACGTGCTGAGCAATATTCAATACAAACGCTGTTTTACCCATAGATGGTCTGGCTGCAACCAGAATCAGATCCGATGGCTGCAATCCCGCCGTACGATAGTCCAAATCAATGAATCCCGTTGGAATACCTGTTACCGAGCCCTGTTGCTGTGATGCTGCCTCGATTTTTTCCAAGGCATTCATTACAACAGTTCGAATCGGTACATAATCTCCTCCGGTTCGGCTGGACAAAATCTGGAACACATCGTGCTCTGTTTTGTCCATAACGCTGTCTAAGGATTCTTTTCCTGCATAGCATTCATTTTCTATTTCTTCCATAACGCGAATCAGCTTTCGCTTCATGGCCGCTTCTTTTACAATATTGGCGTAGTATTTGATATTGGCAGAGGTCGGTACTGCCGTAAGCAAATCTCTTACAAAATCCATACTTGCCACTTCCTGTGGCACATCTTTTTCCTTGAGCTTATTCTGAAGGGTAACCAAATCTACCGGCTGGCCTGCACTATAAAGCTCAATCATACCCTGAAACAAAATTCCATACTGCTTGTGATAGAAATCCTCCTCAATAAGAGTTTCCATTGCAGTTACAATGGCTTCCTTATCCATAATCATGGAGCCAACCACCGATTGTTCTGCTTCCAGGCTATTTGGCATCATTCTCTTAATGATTGCTTCTTCCAAGGATTATTCCTCCTATGCTTCCACCACCTGTACGGTTAGCTTTGTGGTTACTTGGGTGTGAAGTTTTATGGCTACTTCATAGGTTCCGAAGGCTTTGATTGGATCCGCCAGCTGCATTTTCTTCTTATCCAGCTCAAATCCAAGCTGTTCCTTTGCTGCCTGGGATATTTCCTTGGTAGACACAGAACCGAAGATTCTTCCTCCCTCGCCCGCTTTTACGGAGATAACGACCTTCTTGGTCTCAATCTCTTTGGCAAGCTCTCTGGCTTTTTCTAAGTTCTCCTGAGCCACCTTATCCGCGTGCTTGTTCTGTAATTTCAGATCGTTTAATGCCTTTGGAGTCGCCTCTACTCCCAGGTTCTTTTTGATAATGGCATTTCTGCCGTATCCATCACTTACCTCTACTACCTCTCCCTTTTTTCCAAGAGCTTTTACATCTGCTGTCAAAATTACTTTCATGTTTCAATATCTCCTTCCTCTAGCATCTCATCAATGGTTGTCTGTATCATACGTTTTGCCTGTACCAGAGTACATTCCGTCAACTGAGCCCCGGCAACATTTAAGTGTCCACCTCCGCCCATGCGTTCCATAATCAGCTGTACGTTAATCTCATCAATGGATCTGGAGCTTACATAGATTTTGCCCCGATACTCAGTCAATACAAAGGATGCTTTTATTCCTACAATATTCAAAAGCTCGTTTGCTGCCTGGGCCCCTACAATCGTAGGGCTCTCTACGTTTTCGCCCGGACAGACGGAAATGGCAAATGCACCACGGTATACCTCCGCGTGGCGAACTGCCTCCGCTCTTGCTTTGTACGCAGCCATATCATTGCGAAGCATCTTGCGTACCCTTGTTACCTCTGCTCCGGACCGCTTTAGATATGCTGCAGCCTCAAAGGTTCGCACACCTGTCTTTGTCATAAAGTTGTTGGTGTCTATGAGAATTCCTGCATATATGCAATCAGCCTCAGCGGACTCCAGCTTTAATCCGTTGTCAAAATACTGCAATACCTCCGCAATCATTTCACAGGCGCTGGAAGCATATGGTTCAATATAGGAAAGCAATGGGTTCTCAATGACCTCACTGCTCTGTCTATGATGATCGAACACTACAATGGAGTTGGTCTTCTTCAAAAGCTCCGGACATTCGGTGTAGCTTGGCCGATTGGTGTCTACCACCATGACCAGGGTGTTTCTGCTGACCATTTCTAATGCCTGATGACTATCAATAAACAAATCTACCGGGTAGCCCTTCTCAGAAGTGAAGCATTCCATGAGTGGTCTCACCGAGGTGGTTGCTCCATTTACTACTATCTGGGCCTTCTTTCCAAGAACCTTTGCCGCGCAATACACACCGATTGCTGCTCCCAGGGAATCTACGTCCGTAAGGGAATGTCCCATAATAATGACATTTTCTCGGGTCTCCATGATTTCTCGCAGTGCATGGGCCTTTACCCTGGCTTTTACCCTGGTGTTTCGCTCTACCTGTTTGGCTTTTCCGCCGTAGTAGGTTATCTCGTCACCTTCCTTTAGCACCACCTGATCTCCGCCTCGACCCAGTGCAAGGTCAATGGCGTTGCGGGAATATTCGTAGTTCTCGATATAGCTGTCTCCACAGATACCCACACCAATACTTAAGGTCACCGACATTTCGTTTCCTACTTTGACGGATTTGATATCCTCCAAAATACTGAACTTATCTTCCTTGAGGGTATCCAGATATTTTCTTTTGAACACCACAAAGTACTTGTCTTTTTCGATCTTTCGAACCAGTCCGTCAATATTTCCAAAGTACTTATTCACCTTTCGATCTACTAAGGCAATCAAAAGAGAACGCTTTACATCCTCTACAGACTCCAATGCCTCATCGTAGTTGTCGATATAAACCAGTGCCGAAACCTGCTTTTGCTCAATATTTTCTGTCTTGTAGTGCTCCAGCATGGTCTCATCAAACAAGTAGATTGCGGTAAGGAATTCATCGCTTCCCTCCATCTCTACCAGCTTGCTATCCTCCGCAATGGCATCAAAATAGATACGATTTACAGACAAGCGAAAAATCTTATCCTCTTTCTCTATTCTCACATTCTGGTTTTCTTCTGTCTTTTGAAGGAATTCTCTGGTGATGGTTGGAAATAGGGTGGTAATGGATTTGTGATAATTCTTATCCACACCGGTCAATTCCGAGAACTGTTCATTGGACCACAATAATTTACCACTGTAATCCAACAATGCATACGGAATTTCAAACTCGTTCAAAAGTCTTTTCTGCACCGCTGCATACTGGGTGGCAAAGGAAATGATCTCATTGGCCATCCTTGGCTTACTACTGTAATAGATGATAATTACAGTCACCAGATAGACGACGGTATATGCCGTGAGAGCGTAACCGGCTCTTTGATCCCATAGA
Source organism: Agathobacter sp. (assembly GCA_022767075.1). Taxonomy (GTDB): domain Bacteria; phylum Bacillota; class Clostridia; order Lachnospirales; family Lachnospiraceae; genus Roseburia. The sequence goes on from JALEPP010000016.1 coordinate 3,863, forward strand.
TAGATGGGTATCTGCATTAGTATCAGAAGAATGGACAGATAGATTGGCCATCCCATGTATATTTTTAACTGACCTTTATAAGAAATATGATTTTTCATAGTTTCCTCCATGACAGCATGCTGCTACAATCAGGACATTTTCGCATATACCCAAGTATAACATTTTACGGTAGGAAAAACAATGAAACTTAAAGCTCCTGTCAGTAAAACTTAAAAACCCTGTGGGTAAATCCTTACCAACAGGGTCTCTTTCTGATTATTTTAGTTTTCCTTTGCCACTTCTACAATAGACTTTGACAAGCCCGCAATTCCCTGAATCTCAGATGGGATAATAATCTTGGTCGCCTTTCCATCTGCGGCCTTGGCAAATGCCTCCAGGCTCTTAAGCTGAAGCACTGAGCTGTCCGGAGCTGCTTCCTTGAGCATCTTAAGACCGTCTGCATTGGCCTGCTGAATCTTGAGGATTGCGGCCGCCTGACCTTCCGCTTCCTTGATGGTAGCTTCCTTTTTCGCCTCTGCCCTAAGGATTGCAGCCTGCTTTTCTGCCTCTGCATCCAAAATTGCAGATTCTTTATTACCTTCTGCTACGAGGATGGTAGATTTTTTCTCACCTTCTGCACGAAGAATTGCCTCACGTCTCTCGCGTTCTGCTTTCATCTGTTTCTCCATCGCATCCTGAATTGCTTTTGGAGGAATGATGTTCTTTAATTCTACACGGTTCACCTTGATTCCCCATGGGTCTGTAGCCACATCAAGTGTTGCACGCATCTTGGTATTGATGGTTTCACGAGAGGTCAAGGTCTCGTCTAACTCTAAGTCACCGATGATGTTACGAAGTGTGGTTGCTGTAAGATTCTCAATTGCCATCAGCGGATTCTCCACACCGTATGCAAAAAGCTTTGAATCGGTAATCTGGAAATACACTACCGTGTCGATCTGCATGGTAACGTTATCCTTGGTAATAACCGGCTGTGGCGGGAAGTCCACTACCTGCTCCTTCAACGTTACGTTCTTTGCCACACGATCCACAAATGGAATCTTGAAGTGAAGACCTACCTCCCATGTAGTAAGGTACACGCCCAATCTTTCAATTACCATCTCACGTGACTGTGGAACAATTTTAACACAGCTTGCAATGATAATAAGTGCTAATACCACAATGATAATAATCGCTATCCAACCTTCCATTTTTCATTCTCCTTTTCCTTTTAGTTTTCTTTTTTTACTATTAATTTTACGCCGCTGATCCGTGTAACCACCACAGTCTCCCCTTCGTCAATGGTCACAGCATCATCTTCGCTACGCACCGACCAATCCAGACCGTTGATTACAGTCTTTCCTGTTTCCGCCAGATTGTCCACCTTTTCTGTTATGACAACCCGCTTTCCTACGTGCTCTGAAACATTCGTCTTTACGACCTTACTGTTCAGGTATTTCTTCGCCCACGGTCTTGTGGCAAACAACAACACCAGGGACACTGCGATAAATACCACAATCTGAAGTCCCGTCCCTGCTCCCGCAAGTCTGCAAAGCAACGCACACAAGGCTCCTGCCGCAAACCAGATGCTTGTAAGCCCTACCGTAACAATCTCACCTACCACAAAGGCAATTGTAAGCAGCAGCCAGAACACTAACATACCATCCATTCCTGCTATCGGCATAGAAAAGCCTCCTTTCTTCTTACCACTTTTCTAGAGTATAGTATATTTTTGGTAAAATAAAACTATACCAGTGGTTTCATACTTCATATTTTGGAACACTTGGTCTGTGATGTCAATAAAAAGAGTGCGCATCCTGGCACAGAATGTCTTTTCATGCAAAAAAGGCTGTACCCCGAAGGATACAGCCTTTAATCGTCCTATTGAGCTCTGCGATTTATTCGCAAACGTATGGCATCAATGAGATATGACGTGCTCTCTTGATAGCAACAGTAAGTGCTCTCTGATGTTTTGCACAGTTTCCGGTGATACGACGTGGAAGGATTTTTCCTCTCTCTGATACGTATCTCTTTAACTTGTTGGTATCTTTATAATCGATGACATTATCTTTGCCACAGAAAACGCATACTTTTTTTCTTCTACGCATTGGACGTCTCTTCATAGATCCGCCTTCGCGATCAGCTGTCTTGTTAAAAGCCATTTTAATTTACCTCCTAAATTAGTTAAATGGTAATTCTTCGTCTATTCCATCCGGAATATTCATAAATCCATCATTAGCAGCCTGGCTTGGTGATGGAATCGATGCTGGAGTGTATCCGCTGTTGTCAGAGCTTGCTTTGCTCTCTGCAAATTCCACATTTTCTACTACTACGTCAGTGGTGTACACCTTCTGACCTTCTCTGTTGGTGTAAGAGCCAGTCTGAATGCGGCCTTCCACAACAAATTTTGTTCCCTTGCGTCCGAAACGCTCTAAGAACTCAGCAGTCTTTCCAAATGCTACACAGTTAATAAAGTCTGCGGTCTGCTCATCTCCTTCACGGCGGAAACGGCGATCAACTGCCAATGAAAAACGGGCAACTGCGTTTGCTGTCTCTCCCTGTGAATAACGAATCTCTGCATCTCTGGTCAAACGACCCATAAGAATTACTTTATTCATACGATTCCCTCTTTTCTTTTATGCCTCGTCTTTTCTAACGCATAAGAAACGAAGAACATTGTCCATGATACGAACATCCTGCTCTACAAGAGCTGGAACATTTGATTCTGCATCGAACTGGATGAAGTAGAAGAAACCTTCGCTCATCTTCTGAATGTCGTAAGCTAACTTCTTCTTGCCCCATTCTTCAACTTCTGTTACAGTACCGCCGGCACGAGTGATGTACTCTTTTGCTTTCTCAACGGTTGCTGTTCTCGCATCATCTTCGATCTTTGCACTAACAACGAGTGCCAATTCATATTTGTTCATGCGAATTTTACCTCCTTTTGGTCTCTGGCTCGGGATCTGTCCCGAACAAGGAATTTTATTATACCACGAGAATAGATATTAGCATGTTTTTCTACAATTCGCAAGACAAATTTTTAGTTTTTCTAAAGTTTCTGTTTTCCCGTCACACTAGGATTCCGGCTTCTTAAGACCCTTGGTGTTTTTCTCCACCATTTTTCTTTCCACCATTACCTGATGTCCACATCCCATACATTTCAACCTGAAATCTGCACCAACTCTCAAAATCTCCCATTCCTTGCTTCCGCATGGATGTGGTTTTTTTAAAGTCACGATATCTCCCACTTCATAATTCATGTTCTCTATCGTCTCCTTTTTCTATCTATTAAGTAGTTTCTCCATTTTGTCATCCCTTTACGGAATAATCACCTCTGATCCCCATACACGGTCTACCAGTTCCTGGCAGCGCTCCAGGGAAAAACTGCTGTCCTGATTCAAAATCAGATTCTCCCGGGCCAGCTCCTTTGTATAGTCGCTGAGGCGGTACACGGTATATGCCTCGCCCTTGGCCATATGGCACACTAACGGTGTGACTCCATAGCTCTTAATTCCCAGCTCGCCGTTTTCATCGTAGCCGATGGTCACCTTCGCCATTCCTCCCAGCATTCGGTCTCCCGGAGTTCCGTCATAGCTTTCCGTTCCGTTGACAAAATTGCCTACGGAGTAATACACAAGCATCTGATTTCCCGCTTCGTCCGTCTCCATTCGAATGGGCTCTATCACATGGGGATGGGCACCAATTACCAGATCCACTCCACTTTCCAGAAAAAGCTTTGTCCATTTCTTCTGGGACTCATCTACATCCAGATAATATTCCGTGCCCCAGTGTGGACATACAATCTGAAAATCGGATATGGCATTGGCTTTCTCCATGTCCTTTCTTATCTTTTGCTCGTCCAAAAGATTCACCGCGTATGGCATATCCTCCGGAAGTGGAATGCCATTGGTTCCGTATGTATAGTTTAGGATTGCAATCCGGATTCCTTCCTTTTCGTATACGTAGATCTGATCATCCTGCTCTTCCTTCGTATCCTGAATTCCAAGATACGCGATGTCCGGATAGTTGCTGTCCCAAAACGCGATGTCATTGAGAAGTCCTGTTTTTCCCTTGTCCAATGCATGATTGGTGGCTTGCAGGATTACGTCAAATCCGGCATCTACCTCCGCATCTCCCACTTCATAGGGAGAATTAAAGGTAGGATAGCTGGACAATCCCAAATCTGTTCCCCCTAAAATGGTCTCCTGATTTACCAGGGCAAGATCCGCCTCTGTAATGTCATCCTTTACCTGGGCAAACAGATGATCATACTGATAGGTTCCATCCTCCTTCTTTCCGGATTCTAACACTCTGGTGTGCATAAGCATGTCTCCTACCATAACAAGACTCACTTCCGGTGGTTCTTGTGGTTCTACAATCTCCTCCGCAGCCACCTGTGTCTCCGTTTCCGGTATCCGTTCCTGTTCCTTCGTCTCAGTGACGACAGCTTTTACAACGCTTCTTTCCTCTTTCTCTTTGGGCAGTACAATAAATACCAGAATTAGTATTCCATACAAGACTACCAAAAAACCTATGGAAATAATGATTCTCTTTTTTCTTGCACTCATTCCCTTTTCCTTATCCTTCTATATCATATTGTGACTTACCGTCTTTTTCCTTATGACTCCAACAGGGCTTGATAGATTTCTCTCTTGGTTGTTCCCCTGTCCTTTGCCACAAGCTTCATTGCTTCCTTCCTTGCCACCCCTTGATTCTCGTAAATTGCCATATGTTCTTCCAGGGTTAACGCTTCCCATTCCTGCTGCTGTTCCTTTTGAATCTCTTCCAACGGCTTTCCCGCTAATACAAGAACATACTCTCCCCTTGGATCTGTTTCTTCATAGTAGAGAAGGGCTTCCTCAATTGTCATTTGCAGCTTTTCCTCGTGCTTTTTGGTGAGCTCCCTGCATATGGTCATAGGCCGGTTACCAAGATGTTCCTTTAGCTCCTCCAGAGTTTTCTTCAAGTGATGAGGTGCTTCATATAGGATAATGGTTCTTGTCTCCTGCTCCAGCTCCTTTAGCACCTGCACTCTTTCCTTCTTTTCCCTTGGTAAAAAGGCTTCAAATGCAAACCTTCTGGTGGCTCTTCCGGACATGGTCAATGCCGTGATACACGCTGCCGCTCCCGGCAGAGAGGTCACAGGTACCCCTTCTTCGTAGCAGATTCTCACCAGATCCTCTCCCGGATCTGAAATTCCCGGGGTTCCTGCGTCCGTAATAAGCGCAATATTCTGGCCCTCTTTCAGTTTTGCCACAAGCTGATATGCCTTTTCTATCTTGTTATACTCATGATAGCTTGTCATAGGTGTCTTAATGTCAAAGTGGTTTAACAGCTTAATGGAATTTCTGGTATCCTCTGCCGCTATCAGATCTACTTCCTTTAACGTTCGAAGAACCCGGAAGGTAATATCCTCCAGATTTCCGATTGGAGTGGCACATAAATATAAGGTTCCTGTCATAGTTCTACTCTTTCCGTTCTGATCCCTTAGGTTTACTTCTTCCCCCCGTCCCAGTCATCTCCATATATCCGGTAGATTTCCTGAGTATATACCCCCGGTTTTTCATAGACCACCAAGGGCTTTTCTATGGTAAGGTTACTCTTGGCATCCTTCATTCCTTCAATCAACACCATCGTGGGCTCCTTGTCTGCATACGGATGTACCAGTCGCAGTCTTTTGGGCTCTATACGGTGTTCTACCATTTTGCAAAATATCTCTGCCAGTCGAAACGGCCTGTGTATCATATAGAATCGACCCTTTTGCTTGAGCATTTGCGAGCTTTCCCTTAAGATGTCCTCCAGATTACACAACACCTCATGTCTGGCGATTGCCTTTGTATCCGCAGGGTTTTGAATCCCGTGGTCACAAATCATATATGGTGGGTTTGTGGTGACCACATCCACCTTACTCCTCCCAAAAATCCGGGACGCTTCCTTAATATCTCCATTTACAATGGACACCTTCTCCTGCTGCCCATTGTATTGCACACTTCGATCTGCCATCTTAGCAATTTCCTTTTGTATCTCCAGACCGTAGTATTTGCTTCCGTTGTTCTTTGCTTCAAGGAGGATTGGGACAACTCCATTTCCTGTTCCAAGGTCCACTGCAGTCTCTCCTGCTTTTACCCTTGCAAAATCAGACAGAAGCACCGCATCAATTCCAAAGCAAAAGGCCTCCGGATTTTGAATGATATGATATCCATTTCGATACAGGTCATCCAAGCGCTCTCCTGGATGAATCAATTGACTTTTATCCATTACGATTCTTTTGTATTATCCTTTTTCCTTCCGCGATTGCGATTGTTGCCTCGGCGGTTATTTCCTTTTTGGTTCTGATTTTGGTTATGGTTCTGGTTTTTGTTGCTTCCGCCGTTATGATTCCTCTGGTTTCCATTCTGATTCTGGTTTCCACGATTGCGGTTTCCCTGCTGATTCCTCTGGTTCTCGCTCTCGGTCTCTGCGTCGTTGTCTTCCAATGCCTGAAGCTCCTTCAATTCCTCCGGAGAAAGCTTCACGTCTTTTCTTTTCTTTGGCACGAACTTAAGGTCATCCACATGGTATTCACGAAGTTCTTTTTCTTCTCCGTTGTCAATCAGTACCTTTACCAGCTGTCTCAATACGCTGACGCTGTGTACCTCCCCCTTGATTCCCTCTGCTGTCGTTACGCTGTCTCCTACAGCCGGAAGTCTTCCATTGAGGTATTCATAGGTCTCCTGCTCATTTTTGAGACAGCACATAAGCCTTCCGCACGCTCCTGAAATCTTTGTTGGATTGAGGGAAAGATTCTGCTCCTTTGCCATTTTAATAGATACCGGAACAAAATCTGCCAGATATGCCTTACAGCATAGCTCTCTTCCGCAAATTCCCAGTCCTCCCATCATTTTGGTCTCATCTCTCACACCAATCTGGCGAAGCTCGATACGTGTGCGGAACACAGATGCCAAATCCTTTACCAACTCGCGGAAGTCAATTCGGCCGTCTGCGGTAAAGTAGAAAAGGAGCTTGTTCCCGTCGAAGGTATACTCTGCTTCCACAAGCTTCATCTCAAGCTCATGCTTTGCAATCTTTTCCTTACAGATGCGGAATGCCTCTTTCTCTTTTTCTTTATTCTTTTCAACAGTCTTCTCATCCTCGTCTGTGGCTAAACGGATTACCGGTTTTAATGGCTGTACCACCTTGTCATCCTCAACCTCCCGTACTCCCAGAAGCACGGTACCCATTTCAATGCCTCTTGCGGTCTCTACAATTACATGAACCGGTGGTTCCAAATCAAAATCCGCAGGATCAAAATAATATATCTTTCCTGTATTGCGGAATCTTACACCTACTACTTTTGTCATTTTAATTCTCCTTTATAGCTAAAAGCAAAAGCTCTATGGTCAATTCAAAGTTAACATTTGCTTTTAATCTCGATTTTGCACTTTCCAGCGCCTCCAATATCTTCTCAATTCCCGGGTAGGAATGATAAGACGCCTGTCTTTTTATCTCATAGGCCTCATCCTTAAAAATGAGTCCGTTTACATCCGAGGTTGCTTTCATATAAAGCACATCCCGGAACCATATCATAAGAAGATCAAAGTAATCATTGATTTCTAATTTGTAGTTACTGATTTCCTTGATGGAGCTTCCCAACTCATACACATCCATATCATGCAGCTTTTTTACCAGCTGAAGCATGGACCCCTTCAATTCTCCAAAGCTTTCCGACGACGCCAGGCTCAACGCCTTTCCTACATTTCCCTGGGCAAATGCTGTGCAGATGTCCGCCTGATAATCCGGGTAGTGAAAACGTTTCATCATATTGTCTTTGATAACGTCATCCTTCACTGCCTTAATATTTAAAATAATGCATCTTGACAGAATCGTCTGCAAAAAACTGTCCGCGTTGTTGGTAAGCAACAGGATTACCGCATATGCCGGTGGCTCCTCGATGGTTTTTAACAATGCGTTTTGAGCCTGTACATTCATTTTTTCAGCTTCGTCTATGATGTACACTTTTTTCCTGCTGCTATAGGGCTTAATTACAATATCCTGATTCACCTGGGTTCGTATATCATCTACGCCGATGGTATTCGGCTTCTCATGGGTCACATAGAGAATGTCCGGCTGATTATGGTCCACTGCCTGTCTGCAGGATTTGCACTGTCCACATGGCTCCACACCGCCTTCTTCACATTGCAGCGCCATGGCGAATGCCTCTGCAAGCATCTTCTTTCCACTGAGATCCGGACCATTGATAATGTATGCATGGCTGATCTTATCCATCTTTATGGCATTTTGAAAGTGCTCAATAATATGTTCATGTCCGATTATCTCGCGAAATCCTGCCATGATTCGCACCTCCTTATGTCAATATGTCTAAGAGCAATCCTTCAATTTCTCCTATTTTTGAGAGAATATCTATGTGACTGGTCTCATCCTTAATTAGCTCTCCTGCCAGGTCATCCAGATTCTCGTCGATTCGTTTGATGATACCATACACTCTGTGACGGCCCCTTCTATCCAGGAAGTTCTCTCTGGAGAACTTGTGGGATCGATACACCACTTCATTCAGAAAGTCTTTGATGAGGGTTCGGTATTGCTTCATATCTCGAATATCCATATGCTCTGCAATTCGCTTTCCCTGGGCTGTGATATCTTCCATTAGCTGGTCAACCTTTGCCTGTAGCTCCGCATCTGTGATGGCAGAAGACAACGTAAACTTAAAGGAGCCATCTCCCCTTTGCACCTTCTGGGCATCCGGCACCTGAGTCACATTTTGAATCTCATTTACACGAAATTCCATCCCGACTCCTCCTTATCACTGATTCATGGTTTCCTTCATATAGGAAGCTACCTGTTCTATGGTCTCTTCCAGATTCTGGTTTTCAAACATAGTTGTAATCTCCGCTTCCCTTAGCTTCTCCTCTGAAAAATCCTTGGCATCTGCTAAAAAGCGGCGACACATTTCCTCGTACTGTGGGACCGGCTGCAGCCGTTCTCTTCCAATTGCCCGGATGAGGCGTTCCCCATCTTCCACATAGATATAGATGGGACACACCTTTTCTTTTCCAAAATAGTTTCGGATTCCAAGGTAAGTCTCCAGGGTTCCTACCATAAGGTAACTGTTCTTCGATAAATCAATCTGTCCGTCGTCCACCGTAAAATACTTCCACAAGCCCTGTACGGTGTCATAGCATCGAAGCTCTACGATTTTATTCTCCCGATTCAGCCTTTCCACGGTGTCCTCGTCACAGAAAATGTATTCTCTTCCCTGCACCTCACCCTGTCTCATCGGCCTGGTGGTATAGGGTATGATTTTTTTAATTTTAAGCTCCTCCCTCTGAAAGAGCTGTTGATAAATGCTGTCTTTTCCGGTTGAGCTTTTGCCCATCAAGCAATATATTTTTCCCACAATTTTTTCCTTCTAAGTATAATATAGTAGCTATTGTTTGACAATGTCTATACAGCCGGACCTAGGAATTCCCTCTATTTCCAACCCTCTAACAAGACACTGCTCCAATGCTTTTATGGTGTCTGCCGTAACCTCTTCCCCCGGAACCAGAATCGGGATTCCCGGTGGGTATAGATAGACATAGGATGCGGATATTTTCCCGATGGCATCCTTAAATTCCCTTTCCTCCTTAGGCAGGGCTTCTGCTTCCCAAATGGATAGCTTTGTATTCTGCACCTTATATGGATTCCAGCTTCTATCCTCCCAAAGGTTGTTGTTAGTAGCTTCTAACCTGGTGTCTATTTCCTTTAGTGCCCCGGCTAATCGGTCAAACCCTTCCTGTCTGTCCATAATACTGGTCATTGCAACCACGTAGTTTCCCGCGGTCATCTCCATTTCCAGATGAGAGTTCTCCCGAAGCTCCATGGCCAGATCAGCACCGGAATATCCCTTTCCCTTTGTGATTATCAGGAGCTTTCCCTGGTCAAAATCGTATGCCTCTTCCGTTGAAAAGTCATTCTTTCCAAGAACCTTTAGGTTTCTCAGCCCCTTTGTATCCTGTCGAAAGCCATCCAGCATCCCAAGGTATTGCGTAAATGCTTTTTCTCCCCGGTCCTTTACATAGCGGATACAGTTATCCATGGACATCATCAAAAGATAGGAGGGAGAACTGGTTTCAAAAATCCCAAGATATTTCCGTATCTGGTCCTCGCTTATTTTTTCACTGTATCGGTGTAGAACTGCGGTCTGTGTAAATGAGGGCAATGTCTTATGGAGACTCATCACTACCAGGTCCGCCCCAAGCTTTCCTGCATTTTCCGGGAATCCCTCCCACAGTCCAAAGTGTGCTCCGTGGGCCTGATCCACAAACAATACAGCTCCCGCCTCCCTTGTAATCCGGGCAATGGACTTTATATCGGATACCACTCCATCGTAGGTTGGAGAGGTAATTACCACCGCCTTGCAACTAGGGTGTGCTTTTAGGGCTTCCCTTACATCCTCAGGCTCAATTACCCCCTGAATTCCATACCCGGTCTCCTTGGGATACAGATAATGAGCTGTCAGCTGCCTTAATAGGATTCCGTGGTACACCGCCTTATGGCAATTGCGGGCAATCAGGATTTCTCCCTGCTGCTTTGTCATTGCAAAGATTCCGGCCAAAAGCCCACAGCTACTTCCATTTATCAGAAAATGGCAGTCCAGGGACCCATACAACGCCTTTCCCCGATCCTGAGCCTCCTTCAAGATCCCTGTGGGATGATGCAAATTGTCAAATCCGTAGATTTCTGTAATATCCGTCTCATAGGGATTAGGAAAAGAAAGAGACCTGCGTTTATGCCCCGGCATATGAAATGGATAGGAATCGCTATTTCCATATTCGATTAATTTTTCATCTAAATAATTTTCTTTCATATAAGGTTACTTCATCTACACCAAAAACCTGCCAAGCTCCGGCATCCAATCCTCCAAAAACACTTCATCCTTACAAATCGCGTGCCATACGGGTTCGCTAAAACGGAGCAGCTCCGCGATTATGTCCTCCCAGGTTCTATGATTTGCATTTCTTCTTGCGTACTGTTCCCACCGCTTTCTCATATAGGTATAATCACGGTAGGACGCCAGCTGTTCCTGCCTTTTTTCCTTTTTCAAGGTCTCTCTTCCGGTTAGGAGCTTTTCCACTCTTTCCATAAAAAGTCTTCCGCTTATGGCATTTTCATTTAAAATGCGGTCCACCTGACTATAGGCCTCCATATTTGGAATTAGTTCCAGCTTCTCCATAATCTCCAAATAGTTTTTGGCCAATGTGATTTCTACCCCATAGTGAAAATAGGTGAGCCTCTCTCCTGTGGTCATTAACTGCAGGGTTCTCACCTCCGGCTTCTCCGTGGTGTCATCCAAAGGATACAGCATAATCGATATGGGAACCTCTTTCTCCTCTACTGTGGCAACAAGGTTCCACTGAAAGAATTCCTTCTCCTCTACAGCCATTCCCTTCCAGCTAATCCGTCGATTGGGATCCGTATAGAAAATCATTGCAATCAGGTATGTGGCCATCTTCCAATTCATGGGAGTCCCCGGCGCAAACGGGTTAGAGGAATCTAACATGTCATTTTGTTGATAGTAAAATTTAAGAGCTCTGTCCTTCCCCTGTCGGTATGCCTCTTTTCCCAGGCATTCGCTGTTTAACAAATACATGTGGCTGCCATACTGAGACTCATATATTCTGGACATTGCCTCCTCCAGCACCACACCTCGCAGCACATCCGCATATTCCATTTGGAGCTCTTCTGCTAATTTTCTAATCATTTATAACCACACCCCTATTAGGCTCTGGACCTTTTTCAAAACCTTTCTTTCTTTTGCATAAAGCAACAGGGAAGAAATATCCTTGTCCTGATCCTTGATATAGCTTTGTACGGCCTGTTTGAAATCCTCTCGATCCATTTTCGACTCATACTTCAGACAATCACAGATCAATCGGTCCTTGTCGTAAATCTGAAAAACCTGCCCCTCCATCGTTACCTGTTGCTTCCCGATTTCTAAAACTTCTTTTTCCGTATAGTAAGGAATAACCTTTGGGTAATCCAATTTGAATCTGGATTTTGAGGTATTCTTATCAATGGCTATTCTCCAGCCATATGGCTTCTTTCGGATATATCCATATGCGTACAGAGCACTTTCCATACAAAGCACCCCATCCGGAAAAAGCCTCGCCATTAACTCTGTCTCCGTAAATCGCTCCTTCCGATCTGTGTAATAGCCATTTTTGATACGAAATAGCTTACCCTCATCCACATAATTTAATATCTTTCGGTAATCTACTCCTAACTCTTCCAGCTGCTCCCTTTTGACAATTCCATCATGCTTCTCAATACAAGCTACAATACGCTCCAAACGGTAATCTCTTTTTTCCATTTTTTCCGCTCCATACTTATTATAAGTGGTATTTTTTATTTTATCGGTTTTGTTTTCCAACGTCAATGGATATGCTATAATTTAAAAAACAAAGGAGGGCTTATGAACACGAAATCCAACAATCCATCCCGTGCCAAATGCGAAGAAATTATTCGAAGAATTCTTATGACGGAAGTTCTGGAACATGGTGACAATCAGCATTTTCGTTGTGCTGCGGATTTTATGAACTATTTCGAGTCGCTCTATCCAGCTTCGCCCGGCCTTACCAAGCAAGTGCAAAGAGCTGTGAAATCCATGGATATGCCCAAAAATGAAAAGGGCTTCTTTATTGTAAACAAATCAAGGAATCAATTCGAAAAAGAAAGCTCTCTAAGGGAGCTGTTTGCTACCGCTAACGCCAAAGCCGTTTCCATGGATTCCGTCGAGACCGTCCTCCTATCCATGAAGCCGTCTTTAATCCCTTATATGATGGAATTAATTGGCAATACCGAAACCTTTTCCAACAAGTATCTCACCATGGTTCCCGGTTCAAATGGTATCGTTTTTTATACACAAAACGCCAAACAGTTACTCATTTTGCTAAATAGTCTGACAAATTGATAGTTTTTTATCTATGTCGTTATTCAAAAAAGAGACATCGTTTCATACGAAACAATGTCTCTTTTTTATTGCGCCACCTATGTTCCATGTCTTTTTGGCTTTGTAGCGTCTTTTAATCTCATTTTTCTACTTGAAAAGAATATCTTTTCTTCTTCTCTTCTTCTTTTTGGGCTGATTTTCTTTAAAGCGTTCTTTTCTCTGGCGCTTAACCTCTCTGTTATGTTTGATCCAATAGAAGTTGTCCACAAACTTCTTGCTATAGTAGCTGCCAAATCCCAGCAGAAAAATTGCCAACAGAATCAAAATAATCCAAATAGGTTTTATCTTAACTACCTTTTCGTTTTTCTCTGATTCCATCTCATCAAATATCTGCGTTGCCTGTGAAATCTCCTTTGCTTTGATGTTCATACTTCCTACCACATGGTCCCCATAGGTAAACTGAAGCTTTGCGATGGTTCCGTCTGCCATATTCTCAGTGACAATGTTTTCCTTTACGTCAGCCACATCTCCTGAGCTTGGGAGCACAATATACTGTTCCTCATCTACCGCAACAAAGCTTTCATTGTTATTGAGAATCCCCATGCTTTTTTCCTCCACATCGGACTCTCCTCTTGAGGTTTCTGAAATCTTTTCCAATCTGAAATTGTCAAAGCAGAAATCCATAAGTGTTCTGGTATCTAAGTAATGCTGTGGAGAAGATGATTGAAGCACCACACATACCAGGGTCATTCCATCCTTCTCTGCATAGGTAACCAGTGTATTTCCCGCAGCATCTGTATAACCTGTTTTTCCACCGGTACAATAATCATATAGATACTTGGAGGATTTGGATGGATAATACATCATGTGCTGATGATACATTGGGGTTGGTTCAGCATGCTTATTGGTAGGTGGAATGGTGTAGTTTTTGGTTCCGTCGATAATTCGGAAGGTTTCATTCTTATACGCTTCCGCCGCAATTTTACAATAGTCAGCAGCCGAGGTGTAATGATCGTCATTTGGAAGGCCGTTGGCATTGGCAAAATGTGTGTTGGTACAGCCAAGCTCTTTTGCCCTGTCGTTCATCATGTCTATGAAGGTCTGATAATCTCCACCAAGCTTTTTGCCCACATGCTCTGCCAATGCGTAAGAGCACTCATTGGCAGAAAAGAGAATTGCCGCATAGAGACATTGCTCCACGGTCATCTCTTCCCCATAATCTCGGAAAATATGAGAGGTATCACCTTCATTTAAATCTACGGCGTCGTCAGAAAAGGTTACCACCTCATTCATATCACAATTTTCAATCACCAAAAGGGTGGTGAGTATCTTTGTGATACTTGCTGGATAGCGCTTTTCATCCATATTTTGGCCATACAGGATTGTTCCGGTATTCACCTCCATTACCGCAATGCTGTAGGAAGGAACAGGACCCGGATCCGGCCAATACACCTGGGCAGTTACTTTTGCAGGAAAGCACCCAAACAGCATGGCACATAGGAGCACCAAACTTACGATTCTGCAGGCTTTTCCCCTTCGATTCTTTCTTCTCTCTTCTATATGAAATAACTTCCTCTTCTCTATCTTTCTCATTACGCGATTCACCATTCTTTTCCTATTCGTTTTCTTCTTCTATACTATATAGTATTCTTCCTCATTTTTCAGCAAAAATTTCAAGTTTCGTTTTCTATTCATTTTCTATCTTCTTTTCTCGTGTGATTCTTGTTATAATAGCAACGAAAAAAGCAAGAATAATAGCAGAAAGGAATGTTCTATGAGACTTCGCAATATACCGGGTGCTGATGCAGTAATCGCGGAAAGCCCTTACTGTATTCAGAATCCTGAATCCAACAAAGGCAATTGGAATGCCTTCATTGGCAACGATAACCCAATCCATATCGAAATCGGTATGGGAAAAGGTCGTTTTCTAATGGACTTAGCTGCCGCTAACCCAGACATCAATTATATTGGAATCGAACGTTATACCAGCGTTCTCCTTAGAGCCGTTCAGAAAATGCAGGAATTACAGCTTCCAAATGTACATTTCCTTTGCATAGATGCAGCTACTCTTCCGGAAATCTTTGAAAAAGGGGAGGTTGCTCAAATCTACCTGAACTTCTCGGATCCCTGGCCAAAGGACCGTCATTCCAAGAGACGCCTTACTTCCCATGTTTTCCTGGATCGCTATGACAGCATCCTGGCACCGGAAGGACATCTGGAATTCAAGACGGACAATCGTGGATTGTTTGATTTCTCCCTGGAGGAGATTGAAAACAGCTCTACCTGGTATCTTGTTGCTCACACCTTTGACTTGCACCATGATGCCCGGATGAATCAGGGGAATATCATGACCGAGTATGAGGAGAAATTCTCTTCTCTGGGGAACCCAATCTGTAAATTGATTGCAGCAAGAAAGACCTCCTAACGACAAGCTCAAATCCGTAGCTTCGCTACTTCTCCGTTGCTTCGCAACTACGATAAAAAAAAGCACCAACCCCGTAGCTAATCCTACGAAACTGATACCTTTTATAGTGCACCGCCAGGGGTTCGAACCCTGGACACCCTGATTAAGAGTCAGGTGCTCTGCCAGCTGAGCTAGCGGTGCATGTATTTGTTTTTCAAACGCAAAACTTATTATATAGCATAGATTTCATCTTTGCAACCTTTTTTTGTAGAAATTTGTATCATTATGAAAGGAGTTCTTCAATGAAAGTAGAAGATCGATTATTAAAATATGTGTCCTATTGGACCACCTCGGATGAGGAGAATACCAATATTCCCAGCTCTGACAGACAATTTGAGTTGGGTAAGGAACTGAAAAAAGAACTGGAAGAACTGGGTCTTGAGAAGGTTATTCTAACAGACCATTGCTACGTATATGGTCTGTTACCGGCGACTCCCAGTATGGAGCATGTAAAAGCTATCGGATTTATTGCCCATATGGACACCGCTCCTGATTACCCGGGTGAAAATGTGAAACCTCAGATTATTAAAAACTATGATGGTAATGATGTCTTGCTGAAAGGCTCTAATACTTACTTAAAAACCAGTGATTTCCCTGATTTAAAAAATCTTGTGGGCAGAACTCTTATTACCACTGACGGAACCACCCTTCTTGGTGCCGATGACAAAGCCGGAGTGGCTGAGATTTTCACTGCTGTTGAACAGATTATCCATGAGAACCTTCCTCATGGTGATATCTGGGTTGGTATCACCCCTGATGAGGAGGTTGGCGCCGGTGCTAACCTTTTTGATCTTGATTACTTCAAAGCCGAATTTGCTTTCACCGTTGATGGTGACTACGAAGGGGAAGTGGCTTACGAGAACTTTAACGCCGCTTCTGCTGTTTTTGATATCAAGGGGGTAAATGTTCATCCGGGTGAGGCCAAAGATATTATGGTAAATGCCGCTCAGATTGGCTGTGAGATTGCAATGGCTTTACCTCAGGACGAAACTCCTTCTCACACCCAAGGCCGTGAAGGTTTCTTCCATCTGATGGATATGTCCGGAGAGGTTGCCAGCGCCAAGCTTTCTTATATTGTTCGTGACCATGATAAGAATATTTTTGAGTCTCGCTTGAACCGTCTGCGCACTCTTGAGGTTGAGATGAATCAGAAATATGGAGAGGGGACCGTTTTACTTACCATTACTCACTCTTATGAAAACATGCTCTCAGTAATTGAGCAGCATATGGAGATTATTGACTTGGCTAAAAGTGCTATCCTAAAGGAGGGCCTTGAGCCTCTCTCAAGACCTGTCCGTGGAGGTACAGATGGTGCCCGCCTTTCTTTTATGGGTCTTCCTTGTCCAAACCTTGGAACAGGTGGATACGGATTCCATGGTCCATACGAACATATCTCTGTAGAAGGTATGGAAACTGCAGTACGCATTATCAAAAACATTGTGGAAGCAGTGGCTCAGTAAAAACTGTAAATCACGTAAAATCATTAATTAATTACAAGACCCCACAATCCGTTTTGATTGTGGGGTCTCTTTTTGCTAATTCTCTGCAATTAAATACTTGCAATCAGTGCTGCAATTTCCTCTGGGGTCATCATTTTATTTGGGTCAGATAAATCTGGCATTGCCGGCTTTTCCAATTCCTGATCGATTATCTGCTCTTCCATCGTAAGCTCCGGTGATTCTATATCCGGTGTTGTCTCAGTTTCCATAGAAGCTATTTCCTGGTCTACTTCCTGATTCACCTCTTCCGCTCCTGTCAGCGCATCCGCATTGGCAATCATGGCTGCGATTTCTTCCGGGGTCATCACATGATTCGGATCTGACAAGTCTGGCATCGCAGGCTTTTCTTCCACTGGCGCTTCTTCCGGAGCTTCCTCTGAAACCTCTGTTGGCTCCTCCACTGCAACTTCCGGCTCTGATATGGCCTCAGGCTCTTCAAATGCTTCTTCCACAGGCTCCGTTGCTGGAACCTCCTCTTGTACAGGTTCAGCCGGTACAACGGTTGGTGCCGGGATATAGGATACAGCAGTCTTACTCATTCCATTTACGATATCCTGCTGTAAGGTAATTGCCATATCCT
>JALEPP010000028.1 GCA_022767075.1 Agathobacter sp.
CTTGCCCATGCGCTAAAGAGTACTTCTCTGACTATAGGTGCAGTGTCTGTGTCAGAAAAGGCAAAAGCCCTGGAGCTGGAGGCGAAGGCGGAAAACATTGAATTTATCCGATTACATCATCAGGAGACCATGGAGGAATACGAGGAACTGATGGATGGAATTAGGAAAGTGATAGAAGCTGTGAAGACAGAGTAAGGAGAACATTATGAAAAAAATCTTGGTAGTGGACGATGATGTAATGAATTTGAAGATGGCATGCTTTATTCTGGACCAGAAGAGTTATCCTGTGATAACCGCTATGTCCGGAGAGGAGTGTCTTGAGGTGCTGGAAAGAGAACAGGTTGATTTGATTCTTCTGGATGTGGAGATGCCGGGGATGAACGGAATTGCCACCTTGGAAAAAATCAGACAACACAAGGAATACAGTTCTATTCCGGTGATGTTTTTGACTGCAGATGCAACTGAGGATACTGTGATTGCGGCAGGAAGACTTGGAGCAGACGGATACATTAAAAAGCCGTATATGCCTCAGGATTTCCTTGAGCGGGTGGAGAATGTTCTATGAAAAAGATTATGGGGACCATCCTTGTCTTTGTATGTGTCATTGTTGCGGGGATTCTTTTTATTCGGGTGAAGAGCCAGGAAACAGATGTTACAAAAACGAGGACAAAGGTTGGCTTTATATTAAATGGCAAGGTGGATGATCATAGCTGGGGAGAGTCCCATTACAATGGAATGGAGAAAAGCGCAAGTGAGTTGAATCTGGAAGTAATCTACAAGGAGAACGTTCCTGAAGACGAAAGCTGCGTGGAGGCCATTGAGGAGTTAATCGACTCCGGTTGTAAGATTATCATATGCAATTCCTTTGGGCATGGAGAATGGGAAGTGCAATGTGCCAAAGAGCATCCTGAGATCTATTTCTTTCACGCTACGGGAGTGGAAGAACTCTCAAATTTGTCTACCTATTTTGGCCGAATTTACCAGATGCGTTACCTGAGCGGAATTGTGGCGGGAATGCAGACTAAGACCAATGAAATTGGTTACGTGGCGGCATTTCCCATTGCAGAAGTGAATCGAGGAATCAATGCCTTTACGCTTGGGGTGCGCCTTGTGAATCCGGATGCAAAGGTCTATGTAAAATGGAGCGAATCCTGGACAGGAGAGGAAGAAAATGCCAGGGCAACGGAGGAATTGATTCAGTGCCATAATATCGATGTGATTGCCATGCATAACGATGCTATGGCACCACTTGAAATAGCAGATCAAAACCATATCTGGACCATTGGCTACAATATCGATAACTCAAAAAGATATCCGGATACCTTTTTAACGGCGCCGGTTTGGAATTGGGAAAAATTCTATGAGCCGAGAATACTGGAATGCCTTCAGGGCAAGTTTCAGGGAATTCACTATTGGGAAGGGGTGGAAACCGGTATTGTAGACCTGGCTCCACTGACAGATAACGTAAAGCCGGGAATTGAGGAGAAGGTAGAGGAAGAAAGACTTCGCCTGATGAGTGGAACCTTTGATGTGTTCTATGGTCCGATTACGGATAATCAGGGGGTTGTAAGAGTAAAAGAAGGACAGAGCATGACAGATGAAAATATGTTAAACGATTTCTTCTGGTATGTGGAAGGGGTAGTGATAGATGAGTCTGAATAAGCAAAAAAGAGTGGCATTATTGACGATGTTTGTAGCCTTATTTGTCATTTTGCTCGCAGTACTGCTTTTTGCAGGAACATCCATTTCGAAAAAAGAGAAAATAGGATTTATAATGACCGGAAGCATGGAGGAAGAGGGTTGGAACGGCATGCATTATGAAGGGGTGTCCGCAGCCTGCAAGGAGCTGAAGGTTGAACTGCTGGTGAAGGAAAATGTCAAGGAGTTTCAGGGGGAATGCGCTCCTGCCATAGAGGATCTCATCAAGCAGGGTTGCAAGATGATTATTCTGTCCAGCTATGGGTATCCGGAGGAAGTGAAGGCTGTGATGGAGCAATACCCGGAGGTCTCTTTTTATTGTAATTCCTTTGAATATCATGGAGATAATATCACCTCATATTTTTCCAGAATGTATCAGGCAAGGTACCTGGCCGGAATTGTGGCAGGAATGAAGACGAAGACCAACGAAATCGGATATGTGGCAGCTATGCCTGCCATTGAGGTAAACCGTGGAATTAATGCCTTTACATTAGGGGTAAAAAGGGTGAACCCGGATGCGGTAGTAACCGTGGCCTGGAGTGGTGCCTGGGACGATGAAGCGGAAGAAAGAAAGCAGGCGGATCATCTGATTAAGGATGTTGGGGTGGATGTCATTACCTACCATCAGAACCAGACTTATGTAGCAGAAGAAGCAGACAACCTGGGTGTCTATTCCATAGGCTATCATCAAATGCTGGCCAATGGTTCCGACAAACACCTAACAGCAGTGATGTGTGACTGGCAGCTAACCTATGAGGCCATTATCAGACAATATCTGCGGGGGAATGCTTCACAAAATAAGGTTTTTTGGGTTGGAATGGACGAAAATGCAGTAAAACTGGCGGATTTCTCGGATGAGGTTACAAAGGACATTCAGAAAGAGGTTCAAAAAGCTACCGATGAAATCCTCATGGGGCAGGATGTTTTTTCCGGCGTGATTTATGATAACCAAGGGAATCTTCGTTGCAAGGAGAATCAAGTGATTCGTGATGAAGGCCTTTTGGAGCAGTTTGATTGGTATGTAGAGGGCGTAGAGTTCTATGAAGAATAGTTGGTTAAAAGGGAAGCGAAGAATCATAATTGTATTGCTCGTGGTGACCTCGATTATGGTAGGCGTAGGAGTGCTGATGAGTCTCAGACTGAAAAGCCTGTTACAGATATATACAGAGAAGCAGGTTGCGGAGCAGGCGAGAACGCTGGCGAGTCTCTCCGCAGAGCAATTTGAACTGGAAATCCATAATCTGGAGTCTATTGCAGGTGCTGTTCAATCCAATATGGATGAGATGGATTCCTTTTTGGCTATCAGTTCAGGGAACGATGAGAATGTATCCATGGGACTCCTTCGCCTGGACGGAACGGCTTTTTTGGGGAAATCCCTGAATTATGCCGATTTTCCCGGTATCCAGAAGGCATTTCGTGGTAATTCTGCGGTGTGCTACAAAGAAGGACAGGGAGTTCTTTTTACAACACCGGTATACGATGAAGAGAATGTGGAATACGTCTTGTATAAGCTGTACGACGAGAGTGTTCTGCTTCAACAATTTGGCATCTCCTGTTACGATGGGCAGGGTGATGTTGCCGTGGTAGATCAGGGGGGAAATATCGTAATTCCGTTTTTGAATGAACAGGTTTCTACCACAGAGTTTTTGAATCAGGAAGTGGTTCAGACTGCCCTTTCGGAAGTGTCTGAGAAAATGAATGTGAATACTGCAGCAGCTGTTTTTTACAAGGATAGTGAAGAAAGCCGTTTACTATTTATGTCGGAGGTTGGCCAGCTGGGTCTATTTTTAACCGGTACGGTGCCGGGTACAGCGGCATCAGAAGGTGTCAATACCATCACAGCCCTTATTTTATGGGTTTTTGGACTGCTGATTCTGATGTTTGCAGTTGGAATGGTATATCTGTTCAGTGCAGAGGAGAAGGTAAGAGAAAGCGATGAGCTTCGGGCTGCAAAAAATCTTGCGGAGCAGGCCAATAATGCAAAAAGTGATTTCCTTGCCAATATGTCCCACGAAATTCGCACACCTATTAATGCCATTATGGGTATGAATGAGATGGTGCTTCGGGAAAGCAAGGATGAGAGCATTCGGGAGTATGCAATCAACATTGACAGTGCCAGCAAGACACTTTTATCTTTGATTAACGATATTCTGGATTTTTCGAAAATTGAAGCCGGTAAAATGGAAATCATACCGGCACCTTATGATGTGGCTGCCTTTTTCCATGACGTGGTAACGATGACAAACATCAAGGCAGAGCAAAAACAGTTGGATTTTCAGGTGGATATCGATTCGAGCCTGCCATCTATCCTTCATGGGGATGAGGTCAGAATCCGTCAGGTTATCGTGAACATCTTAAACAATGCCATCAAATATACCAAGACCGGCACGGTTAAGCTACAGGTAGAAGGACTCCGGGAGGATGACTCCATTACGTTAAAAATGCAGGTGGAGGACAGCGGAATTGGTATCAGACAGGAGGATATAGAAAAACTGTTTGATGGCTTTCAACGATTGGATTTGGAGCAAAACCGCAGTATCGAAGGGACCGGACTGGGACTTGCAATCACTCGAAATCTGTTAGAGAGAATGAACGGGCATATCGAGGTGGCCAGTGAATACGGCAAGGGTTCTGTGTTTACCATATATCTCACCCAGGAAATCGTAGATGAAAGCCCGGTGGGAGACTTTGAACAAAGATTTGAAGCCCTGGCAAAAGAACAAAAGACATACAGAGAGAGCTTCGTGGCTCCGGAGGCAAGGGTTCTGGTAGTTGACGACAATGAAATGAATCTGGAGGTTGTGAAGGCTCTTCTAAAGAGTACAGAGATTCGGATTACCACATGTATGAGCGGTATGGAATGCCTGGAATGGACAAAAAAAGAGTTTTTTGATGTAATTCTGCTGGATCATATGATGCCGGATATGGATGGTATCCAGACGCTTTCTAGGATAAAGACCTCCACCAATCAGTGTCAGTCTGTTCCGGTTATAGCATTGACTGCAAATGCTATCGTAGGCGCAAAGGAAAAATATCTGCAGGCGGGATTTTCGGACTATTTGTCGAAGCCGATTGATGGAGCAGAGCTTGAAAAAATGCTGTTAAAGTATCTCCCTCAGGATAAGATTACGTTGACCTCCCAGAGCGAAAGTAAGCAGGAGGAAGTGGTGCACCTGGAAGCTCAGGATGCAGAAAGCTATATCAACAAAGACCTGGGGTTACAGTATTGTATGGGCAGCATGGAATTTTACAGGGAGATGCTTACCCTGTTTTGCGATGGCTACAAAGAGCGTGTGACTAAGCTTGACGAGGCCTTTCAGGAACAGGATTGGGATAATTACACCGTGTATGTCCATGGCTTAAAATCTACTTCGCTCAATATAGGCGGAGAGAAGGTATCCCAGGCTGCTAAGGAATTGGAGAAGGCAGGAAAGACACTGAGAGAATCCGGTGAGGATCAGGAGAGTGAGCGCTTTATCAGGGAGCATCATCAGGAAGCCATGAAGCTATATGATGCTACCATTGAGGAAGCAAGAAGCTTTCTTCAGGAATAGGAAGGAACCAAAGAGGAGGATAAACAGATGAGAGATAAGATAGCGAAGCAATATTTGCTTACCATCATTCTTGTATTTTTACTGCTGTTTATTATGCTGGTCTATATTTTTTCATCCTTTTATCGCACGTCGGTTTCAAATATAAGGGAGCTTGGTGTCAAAAATATAAAAAGCGAAGCTGCCATGATTGAAACCTATATGACTAAGAGCATGGATGTGCTGTGGGCTACGGCAGATACGGTCAACTATCTGATGGAGGAAGGAGCTTCGTCTGAGGAAATCCTGGGATATCTGACCAAGGAGGCAGAGCATGCAGCAAAGCAGGTGGATGAGAACTTTACCGGAATCTATGGATATATCGACGGTCAATACCTGGATGGAATTGGCTGGGTTCCACCAGCGGATTATGAGCCTACGGAAAGAGTCTGGTATACCAAGGCAAAGGAGGCGGGAGGACAGATCGCATTAGTTCCCCCGTATTTGGACGCACAGACTGGTACCGTTATGTTTTCCGTAAGCCAGCTGCTTTCCGATGGAGAGAGCGTGGTATCCATCGATGTAACCTTAAATGAGGTTCAGGCCATTACGGAGAATATGACCCTGAATGAGATCGGCTACGGCTTTGTCATGGATGGGACAGGCCTTGTGATTGCCCATGTGGACGAAGCGGAAAAGGGAAAAGATTACCCTACAAATGAGAAACAGGAGTACCTGTTGTCCAAGGTGTTTGAGGGAGAACAGGAATACTTTGACATGGACATTGATGGGGAAGCCTGCACGGTTTTCTCGGAGCAGGTAATGGAGGACTGGTATGTGGTCATGGTAGTTCAAAATACCCTTTTGTTTTCTGAACTTACCATGCAGATGTGCATCGGAATTATTGTGTCGGCACTGGTCTTTTTATGCATTGCCTTATTTTTGGTGATTTCCGCAAAAAACATACGGGAGTTTCAGCGGAAGGAACGTGAGAGCCGAGAGAGACTGGATGAGCTCAACACCAACATCATCCGAGCTTTGGCCTATACCATTGATGCAAAAGACCGATATACCAGCGGCCATTCCCAGCGTGTTGCAGACTACGCTCTGGCCATTGCCAAAAGAATGGGTAAAACGGAGGAAGAGCAAAAGATTATCTATTATGCAGGCTTACTGCATGACATCGGCAAAATCAGAGTTCCTGAGGAACTCATTAACAAACCCGGTGGGTTGACGGAGGATGAATTTAATCAAATCCGTGTCCATCCGGTCAGTGGATATCACATTCTAAAGGATATTCATGAGGACATCCGTATTGCCTATGGGGCAAAATATCATCATGAGCGCTATGATGGAAAAGGATACCCAAATGCTTTGGAGGGGGAGAATATTCCGGAGATTGCGCGTATTATTGGAGTTGCAGATTCCTACGATGCCATGGCAAGTGACCGCAGATATCGGGATGCCCTTCCACAGGAGGTGATTCGCTCTGAGTTTGAGAAGGGAAGAGGAACCCAGTTTGACAAAGAGATTGCAGACATCATGATTCAAATGATTGATGAGGATAAGGATTATACCATGCGTCAGTCGGGGCGTAGCACGAAAAATATTCTGGTAGTGGATGATGAAATGATGAACATCAAAATGGTGGAATTCATTTTTAGGGATACTTCTGATTTCCATGTATTTGGGGTTGAGAACATGGAGGAGACCTTTGAACTGCTGGAAAAACAAGAGATTCATCTCATTCTTCTGGATCTAAAAATGCCGGATATCGACGGCTTTGAGTTGTATCAAATGATTGTGGAGAGATACCGGATTCCTGTGGTGCTGATGACTGCAGATAAGAGCATTGAAACCATTCAAAAGATCAATGAGCTTGGAATTGATGATTATGTGACAAAGCCATTAAATGCCTTTGTGGTGAGAGAAACCGTACACGGAATTGTAAACAGCTGGGGTTCCGTATAGTTCTCTTAAAAGATAATTTGCATAAAAGAAAAG